>JAISJQ010000016.1 GCA_031261445.1 Oscillospiraceae bacterium
TACTCTCCAATATCTCCAGCACTCCACGTTCCATATGTACAACCCCTTATTAATGTTGTGCATATTATACAATATTTTCCCAATTTGATCCAGTGATTTCTATAAAGCAATGGCCGTGAGAAAATTGGGAATTTCAATGAACAAAAACGATGTGCCATTGTTTGCGGGCGCAGGCAAGGGTCGCTCCTACGAATCTAGATCCGTAGGGGCGGATATCATCCGCCCGCGGCGTTCGTGAGAATCAGCGGGCGACCGGGGACGGTCGCCCCTACAAAAAATGGTCGTGTTTTGCAAAAAAGGGCTTGCATTTTGTTTCACTTTGTGTTATAATACATGAGCTCAATGCGCCGTTAGCTCAGCTGGATAGAGCGTGTGGCTACGGACCACAAGGTCAGGAGTTCAAATCTTCTACGGCGCGCCAGTTCTTTTTGTTCAAAAAGAACCCCCTAAAGTCTTTGGAAAACCTAAGTTTTCCGCCTTTCAAAAGGCAAAAACACGTCCCGACCTGTTTTGGGATCATTGGAGAAAACACCATGGAACTGCATGAAATCGTCTTGGGCGTTCTGCTCATCGTTGCCTCCGTTGCCATTGCGGCACTCGTCCTCCTGCAAGAGGGCAAGTCCCAAGGGCTCTCTGGCGCTATCGCTGGCGGCGCGGACACCTTCTTCGGCAAAAACAAAGGCCGCACGGTGGAGCAACTGCTGGTCAAAATTACCCGCGTGATCGCCATCGTCTTCTTCGTGTTGGTGCTGGGGACATTCCTGCTCTTCTTGTTCCTGTAAACCGCCGCGCGGTCCGCAAACACACCGCCTTCACGGGCGGTTTCTGTTTATCTAGATTTTAGATGTTAGATACTAGATGTTAGATTCTGCCTCAAAGCCGTTCTTCTCTAGCAAGACAAATGCGTATAGTGCCAAACCTAACACCTAGCAAAGGAGTATTCTATGGAGCTTTGCACGGCCGCCACGCGCGCGGAATATGCCGATTTTGTCTGGAATCACCCCAAGGGGCACTATCTGCAAAGCCCCGATTGGGCGCTCGTGAAGCGCAACTGGCAGTGGGCGGGGCTGATCGTGCGCACGGACGATGGCCAGATCTGCGGCACGATGAGCGTGCTCATTCTGCCCAAAGGGCCCACTTCTTTGTGCTACAGCCCTCGCGGCCCTGTGTGTGACCCCGCCGACACCAACACGCTCGCCCGCTTGTTGCAGGATGCCAAACGCTTGGCCAAAGAGCGCCACGCCTATGTGCTCAAGCTCGACCCCGACGTGGACAGCGCCAATGCGGCTTTCGCCGATTGCGTCAAAGCGCAGGGCTACGCCTTGCCCCAAAGCACCAGCAAGTTTGGCGGCATTCAGCCCCGCCGTGTGCTGCGTTTGCCGCTCACTATCACCGATCCCGCCGCACTGATGCAGTCGTTCTACGGCAAGACGCGCTACGGCATTCGCCTTGAGCAGCGCAAGGGCGTGGAGGTGCGCGTGGAGGATGCCGGTGCACTGCCCGCGTTTTACGCGCTGATGCAGGAAACGGGCGCACGCGACGGCTTCAACATCCGTCCCCTAGAATATTTTGAGAACTTTTTGGCCGCGATGGGCGACAAGGCGCGGCTCTATATGGCCTACTACGAGGGCGACGCCGTTTCGGGCGCGATTGCCCTGCACCACGGCGACAAGATATGGTACGTCTACGGCGCGTCCACCGACCGCCACAACCCCATTCGCGGCAATTTTCTGATGCAGTGGACGATCATCCAGTGGGCGCTGGACTGCGGTTGCCGCCTGTACGACTTTGGCGGCGTGCCAGCGGAGGTGGAGGGCGAGCCTGTGGACGGACTGACGCGCTTTAAGCGCGGCTTTTATCCCACGGTGACGGAATTTCTGGGCGAATTCCAGTTCGTTCCGTCCCGTGCCGCGCACTGGGCAGTCGAAAAGGCGTTGCCCATCTACACGCGACTACGCGCGGCGCACGCCGCGCAATGAACAATTGTTTGTAGGGGTAGGGCGTGCCCTATCCCCCTGTAGGGGCGACCCTTGTGGTCGCCCGTTTGCTGAAACGCCGTGTTTCTGTGGATCATCGGGCGGCAAATTGCCGCCCCTACAAGCAATTGTTCATTGTTCTTTGATTAATTGTTCATTGGAAAACTGGTTTCTTTTTTCGCCCATTTGTGGTATAATGAGCCGCAACAGGCAATCAAGGAGGGGTTGAGCCATGTCACGCATTGCGCAGTATGCCCTGTTTTTCTTTTTCTATAGCCTCATTGGCTGGGTTTTCGAGAGCATCGTGTGCTCCATTTTCGCCCACAAGTGGATCAATCGCGGGTTTCTCACCGGACCCATGTGCCCCATCTATGGCGGCGGCGTGTTGACCATGCTGGTGGCGCTGGGACCCATCGCGCACCATCCGCTGGTGGTGGAGTGGTTCGGTCGCCCGTTCAGCCTTGCACCGCTTTTTGTGGCGCTGGGCGGCATGATCGCCTGCGACGCGCTGGAATTCATCACGTCCTTCACCATGGAAAAGCTCTTCCATGCCCGCTGGTGGGACTACACCAACAAGCCGTTCAACCTCGACGGCCGCATCTGCCTGGGGCACACCATGATTTGGGGCGTGGCCTCCATCGGTGTCACGTACATCTTCCACCCGCTGACGGAAAAGCTCTTTGCGCTCGTGCCCGATAGTCTCCTGCGCATCGCGCTGGTGGCGGTGCTGGTGCTCTTTGTGCTGGACTTGCTGCAAGCGGTCAAGTCGGCGGCGGATATCCGCAAGATTATGGACAAAATTGGTGCGTTGCAAAGCAAACTGGAAAACTGGGTGATTCCAGAGCGCGTGTCGGGCGAAAAAGTCACCAAAACCGTCCGCGATGCCGAGGATTTTGTGCATCAGCAGACCGCCGCGCTGGAGGGCTATAGCCGTGGGGCGCACCTAAAAGCCAAAGCGCGTGGCACGGTCGAGCGCATCCGTCACCACGTGGCGCAGATTTTTTACGGCTACCCAGCCATGCAGAAAATCACCGTCAACGCCCTGCAAGAGCTCAGCCGCCTGCTGGGCGAGGTCGCCAAACGCCTCTTCGCGGACGAGGAGAATATGTTTTAGCATCTATGAAAAAGTAGCGGCGATACGCTCGCCGCTACGGTTTTGTGTTACTTCTTCGCCCAGTGCGCGTAGTAGGTCGTCGCCTTGGTCACCTTCGTGGTCTTAGCAATCTTCGTCCCGCCCGATTTCGCCGTGTACCAGCCCACAAGCTTGTAGCCCTTACGGGTCGGTGTGGGCAACGCGCCGACGGCGGTGTTGTATGTGACGGCTTTCGCCTTGACGGCCGTGCCGCCGTTGGCATTGAAGGTCACGGTATACTTGTTCGCCGTCCAGTGCGCATAGAGCGTCTGGTTCTTTGTGAGCTTCACCACCGTGCTCGCGGTGACTTTCGTCCCGCCCGTTTTCGCCGTGTACCAGCCGGCGAACTTATAGCCCGTGCGCTTGGGCGCAGTCGGCAGGACGTACTTGCTCGCGTAGGTCACGCTCTTTTTCGCGCTGGTCGCCGTGCCGATTTTGCCGCCGTTGGCGCTGTAGGTCACGGTGAATTTCTTCGCCGTCCACTGGGCGTAGAGCGTTTGAGCCTTGGTGATTTTCGTTGTCTTTTCAATCTTTGTGCCGCCCGTCTTGGCGGTATACCAGCCCTTGAACGTGTAGCCCGTGCGGGTGGGGGAGGGGAGTGTGCCGATGGCGGCGTTAGAGTAGACAGCTTTGCTCGCCACTTTGCTGCCGCCGTTGCTGTTGAACTGCACGGTCACGGATTTTAGGAATTCAAAGGGTATGTCATTGCTTTTGGCGTACTTGTGTGCATTTGAATTTTCTGCGCAGACGATCCTAACGGAATAGCACGCGTCAAATACAGTCGGGCCAATCGTTATGGCACTGTTATAGATGTAAACCAAAGACAACATGTGCCCATCCATGAATGCCGATTGATCAATCTTTGTCACGCTGGCGGGGATTACGATGCTGCTCAATTCAGTGCAAAACGAAAATGCACGCCGTCCGATTGTTTTTAAGTTTTCGGAAAGTTCGATTGCTCTCAGGCCACAGCCATCAAACGCATAAATTCCAATGGACGTAACGCTATTCGGAAGTGAAATGCTTCTCAATTCACTACAACCGCGAAACGTGAAATCATCAATCGCAGTTACGCCGTCCGGGATGGTGATGCTGGACAAACGCCGACAAAAGGTAAATGCGCCCTTGCCAATGGTTTTTACAGCGTTGGGGATGT
Organism: Oscillospiraceae bacterium; assembly: GCA_031261445.1. Taxonomy (GTDB): domain Bacteria; phylum Bacillota; class Clostridia; order Oscillospirales; family Acutalibacteraceae; genus WRKY01. The sequence goes on from JAISJQ010000016.1 coordinate 4,265, forward strand.
TTATTGTTTCCAAATTGTAGCAATAATCAAAGGCCTCTTCGCCAATCGTTGTTACGCTTTCGGGAATGAGCACGCTTGTCAGGGTCTTAGAAGAGGCAAATGCCCGTTGCCCAATTTGCGTAACGGGCGCACCGCCCAAGGTTGCAGGGATTTTCAGCGATATGGCTGTGCCCAGATATTCCACAATCGTTGCCTTGCCGTTCGCGATGCGGTACTGATAATCAGAGTATTTTGTGACCTCATTGGCCCAAGATTCCTGACTCCAGTGATATAGTACGTCGGCACCGGCCAACACCCCAACCGGCACAGCGGCAAACACCCCTGCCACCAAAACCAGAACCAATAACAGGCTCGTAATCTTCTTCATGGTCTTCTCCTTTGGCTTGTATTGCAATGCCATAAGTATAGCACTTTGCGAGCCGAAATGTCAAGAAATGTTGTGGTGTTTTTTGAAGCGTCCCGTGCCGCCCTACCGCAAATCCAGCTTCTTCAAAAACGAGCGCCGATGCTCGTCAATGAGTCCCAGTTGCGCGATGGCGGCGTAGTGGGCCGCTGTGCCGTAGCCTTTGTGCCGCGCGAAACCGTAGCCGGGGTGCTGCGCATCCAGCGCACGGAGCTGGCGGTCACGCGACACTTTCGCCAGCACGGACGCCGCCGCAATGGACAGACATTTCCCGTCGCCTTTGATGATGCACTGCGTCGGGATGCCCAGCACGGGGTCGCGGTTGCCGTCCACCAAGCAGAATTCCGGCACGCTCTTGAGGCCGGTCACCGCTCGGCACATGGCCAAAAAAGTCGCCTGCAACACGTTGATTTCGTCGATCTCTCGCGCGGACGCAAACGCCACAGACCAATCCGTGGCGGCGGACACAATCACATCATAGAGCGCTTCGCGCTTGTTCTCGCTGAGCTTTTTGGAGTCGTTCAGCCCAGGAATCACGCAGTCTTCGGGCAAGACCACCGCCGCCGCGCACACGGGACCCACCAGCGGTCCGCGCCCCGCTTCGTCGATGCCGCAAATGCGCGTCACGTTTGCATAGTCCGGCGGTAGAAAGGCGCTGCTGGGCGCAAGAATGGGCGGTGTTTTGGTCATAGGGCGAACTCTTCTTTGGTGAATTTGGGGAGCGCGGGCTCGCCTTTGGGCACGCGGCGCAGGGGGTCGTATTCGTATTTTTTGCAGCGCATCCCCGCGTGGGTGATGCCGCGTTTGGGACATAGCACGCTTTCGCCATCGGGTGCGGTGCGCCCGTGGACGCAATACGCGCAGGACGGCGGCAGATCGTTAAAGAGTGCTTTTTTCAAGAGACAACTCGCTTTCTAGATGCTAGAGACTAGATTTAGGGGCTAAACGCGATGCATCCCCTTGTAGGGGCGGCAACCTGCCGCCCGTCATGTACAAAGACAACAACCATATGCAGGTGGTTCGGTTTGCGGGCGGCAGGTTGCCGCATCTACGGTATACAGAAGACAGATGTCAGAGAACAGAAAACAGATCCTTAACCGCAATTCTGTCCTCTGCCCTCTGATTTCTGTCTTCTGCTAACTGTTCAGCTCCGCGAAGAGCTTTTTGTTGGCCTTGTAAAGCTGCTGGAAAACGGCGAAGTTGCGGGCGTGCACGGCGGCGTTGTCGGGGTTGGGTGTGAAGGATTTCACGGCGGGGATGAGCACTTTGGTAGCCTCTAGGTTCGGCAGAAGTCCCAAGCCCACGGCGGCCACCGCCGCCGCGCCCACTGCGCCCGCGTTCTGGGGATTGTCCACTACCTCAATCACTTTGCCCGTCACGTCCGCTAGGATTTGGCTGGTCACGTCGCTGAGGGCGCCGCCGCCCACGAAGCGCAGTGTCCCGCTGGGCGTCACCTTTTTGGCGCTGACCTCTAAGAACCAGCGCAGGTGGTAGCACACGCCCTCTACCACGGCGCGGATGAGTTCGGTTTTGCCTGTATCCAAACTTACGTTGAAGAACATGCCGCGTGCGTTGGGGTCTTCAAACGGGCAGCGATTGCCGTGCAGCCACGGCGTGAAGATCACGCCGCCACTGCCTGCCGCTGTGCTGTCGATCACTTCGCCCAGATAGTCATAGAGGCTGGTATATTTGGTCTCGAAGCCCTCGGCCACGTGCTCTTTTTTGATGAACAAGCCAATCTCGTCCAGCGCCAGGTGATCCTTCACCCATTCCAGACACTTGCCGGCGGTCTCCAGCTCGCCGAAGTAGTTATACAGGCCGTTTTGCGCACCCACCACGGCGGCAATCATGGCGGAGGTGTCCACGATGCTCTTTGTGACCGCCGTGCTCACCCAACCGCTCGTGCCGCTATAGACGTGGGTGTCCCCGGCGGCGCAAGCGCCCGCGCCCACGGGGATGAGGCTCGCGTCGCCGCCGCCACCGAACACGGGGATGCCCGCCGTCAGTCCCAAATCCGCCGCCGCCGCGGGGAGCAGTGCGCCCGCTTGGTCGGCGCTCTCGATGATGGGCGGCAGGTGCTTGAGATCCACCCCCAGCATTTTGCACACGGGCGCACTCCACTCGCCCTTGTGGATATCGTAGATCAGCGCGGCGAAGGCGGAATCGCGCGTCATGACGGCGTTGCCCGTCATCTTGCTGATGAGCGACTCCTTCACGTCCACCCAGTAGCGTGCCCGGGCAAAGACCTCCGGCTCGTTTTCCTCCACCCACTTGTATTTCCAAACGGGATCTTTCACGCTGGCCGCCACCGCGCCCGTGTATTTCAGGCTCTTGAGCAGGCGCGGGATGTTCGACCCGGCAATCTGCGGCCCATAGGCCATGCCGTCCTTGAGCTGTTTACGCGCACGCTGATCCATGTAACTCATGGGGTTGCGCACGGGCAAGCCGTCCTCGCCTAAAAGCACCATGCCCTGCATCTGGCTGCAGAAGCTGATGCCGTCAATGACCGCGTCGGAGGGTAGCTTGTTCTGCGCCAACACGGCTTTGCTTGTCTTGCACAGCGCGTCCCACCATTCGTCAAACACCTGTTCGGCGCTGCCGTCGGGCTTGGTGTAGAGCCCGTAACCCGCTGAGTCAAACGCCAGCAGACTGATGGTGTCGCTCACCGCGAACAGGCAGGTTTTCACGCCCGTTGTGCCAATATCAAAGGCCAAAATATGCGCCGTTTGCATGTCTTTCTCCCGCGAGTGTTTTCTTAATCCTTATTATACATGCTTTGCGCGAAAAAGTAAAGAGCTTATGAGGAATGAGGGTGCGCAAACCTCATGCCTGAAGCCTCACCCCCTCAATGGATACACACAATCAATTGTTCATTGCAGGGAAATCAATTTTGTGTAGGGGCTTTTCTGCGCTCGCCCCTACAAACCTCCAAAATCATCAGTTTTCCTCTGGCAAGCTGAAAATTGATTTCCGTGCTTTAACGCACGCGCTCTTGACTACTAGCCGCAAATATGGTATAATCCCAATACAATTGACATGGTAGCGCAATTGTATACGGAGAGGTATCGAAGTGGTCATAACGGGGCTGACTCGAAATCAGTTTGGGAGCAATCCCACGTGGGTTCGAATCCCACCCTCTCCGCCAGTTCAATGGACAATTGTTCGTAGTGGTCGATGAGGAAATAGGCGTGAGGGTGAGGCGCGAAACGTTTCGTGCGCACTCTCACGCCTCATTTCTTCTTAAAGATAAACCACTTACTAAACGCGTAGTTGAGCAGCACGATGAGCACCTGCACGATGCATTTGGCGAGCAGCGAGTACTGCACCATGGTGTCGCTGACGCTGTGCGCGAGGGGGATGTCCCACCAGCGCAGCAGCAGACCGCCTGCCCAGACATCCAGCGCGAGGACGCTCACCAGCAGGAACATCCCCCCTATGTCCACCCCCAGCGAGACCACGCGTGCACTCACGAATGCGCCGAACTCCCGCAGGGCGACTTTTCGCTGCCAGCTCTTGGATTCGAACACAAAGAGCTTATTGCTCACAAACGCGAAGAGCACCGAGAGCACCCAGGCGATGATGTCCGCGTCCAGATAGTCGTAGTTTTTGCTGGCATCCAGCAGATGCCCCACGCCCTGCCAGCCCAGGGCGGCAAACGCACGCATGGACACCCAGTAGACCCCCATGTTCACAATGGTGGTCAATACGCCGAAGACGAGGTAAAGAATCGTCTCACGGTTCAGAATCTTTTGCAGAAGCGTCTGTTTGGGCATGGTGTACCTCTTTGTTTTTCTCTAGTTTGCGCAGGGCGTAGTATTTTTTGCGACTTACGCCGTCGATGGCGATGAGCTTGCGCCCTCTACTGGGTCCGTTCCAAAACCAATCGCGCAGATTTTTGGGTTTTTCGTGGTGAAAGTGTATGTGCTCGTATACTTGCGGCGCAAAGAGGAGCAAGACTAAGATCATAATACCAACATTGCTCGGTGCGTCCCAACCAGACAGCGCAGAGATTGCGCAAAGAACTTCCCCCACGCCGCACAGGGCATAGCCCGCGAGAATCTTGTTTCTATGCCAATCCGTCAGGGCAACGCGGAAGCGCTTGTGCGTCAGCCATTCCCAGAAGCTCTGCCCTTTCTTTGTCTTGTTGTAGGAAGACTTGTTCATGACAAAGTGGATAATCGCATTGGCGATAAGGCGAATGCTGGCATAATCCACCAAAGCAAATAGAAGCGCAACGAAAAGCACTGTCAGGCGCGTTTCTTTGTCCATGCCAGACACCTCGCTTTGGTCTATCGACTACTGCCCGTAGGGGTTTTTCTGCGCTCGCCCGCTGGAGAAAGGCAGTGTTTGTGGGGAACAGCGGGCGACCGAGGACGGTCGCCCCTACATGTCACCCTTCAAACTCGCACTTCGCCCTGCAACCCCAGCTCCGCCTTGTGCGCGTCCAAAATTGGCTGGACTTCCGCGGCGATGAACTCCGCCGTCTGCTCCGGCGCACGGCCGATGAAGTTTTTCGGCTGCATGAGGGCGCTGAGCTCGTCTAAGCTCACGCCAAAGGCGCTGTCTGCTGCAATACGTGCCAACAGATCGTTGGGCAAGCCCTCACTCTTGACCGCCGCGCCCGCCGCCATGGCGTGTACGCGGATGCGCTCGTGCAAGAGCTGGCGGTCGCCGCCGCGCTTGACCGCGTCCATGAGGATGTTTTCCGTGGCCATGAACGGCAGCTCCGCCTGCAGGCGGTTCTCGATCATTTTGGGGTAGACCACCATCCCGTTGGTGACGTTCAGGCACAGCTCCAGCACGGCGTCTGCTGCCAAAAACGCTTCGGGGATGGCGATGCGCTTGTTGGCGGAATCGTCCAGCGTGCGCTCAAACCACTGCGTGGAGGCCGTGAGCGCGGGATTGAGCGCCCCCGCAAGAATCGTCCGCGCCAGCGAGCCGATGCGCTCCGAGCGCATGGGGTTACGCTTATACGCCATGGCCGACGAGCCGATTTGCTGCTTCTCAAAGGGTTCTTCCACCTCTTTCAGGTGTTGCAGTAGGCGCAGATCGGTACTGAACTTGCTGGCCGATTGCGCAAGGCCTGAGAGCACGTTCAGCACCGCGCTATCCACCTTGCGCGGGTAGGTTTGCCCGCTGACACCAAAGCAGGCGGGGTAGCCCATCTTCTCCGCGATGCGCTTGTCCAGCTGGCGGCACTTCTCGTGGTCGCCGCCAAAGAGCTCCAAAAAGCTCGCCTGCGTGCCCGTTGTGCCCTTGCTGCCCAGCAGGCGCATTTGCGTCAGGCGAAACGCGATTTCGTGATAGTCCAACAGAAAATCTTGCAGCCACAGGCTGGCGCGTTTGCCCACGGTGGTGGGTTGCGCGGGTTGCCCGTGGGTAAAGCCCAAGGTGGGCAGGTCTTTGTATTGTAGCGCAAAGCGGCTGAGGGAATCCAAGAGATTGACCAGCTTTTTCTGGATGAGGCGCAGCGCGTCGGTCATGACGATGATGTCCGTGTTGTCGCCCACGTAACAGCTCGTCGCGCCCAGATGGATGATGCCCTTCGCGTCCGGGCACTGCGAGCCGTAGGCGTGCACGTGGCTCATCACGTCGTGGCGGCGGCGCTTTTCTTCGGCCTCCGCATCGGCATAATTGATGTCCTCGGCGTGCGCCTTGAGCTGGTCAATCTGCGCCTGCGTGACGGGCAAGCCCAGTTCGTGCTCCACTTCCGCCAGCGCAATCCACAGCTTGCGCCAGGTCTTGAATTTGGTGTCGGCAGAAAAAATCGCCTGCATTTCGGCGCTGGCGTAACGGCTGTTCAGGGGAGATTCATAGCGGGCGTAGTTCATGGAGCACCTCACGTTGATGTTTCCATAGTATTATAACACAGCGCAAGGCGAACGTCAATGAGGCGGGAGGATTTGAGGATACAGGCGTGAGGATGTAGGGAAGACACTTGCCTGTGCACTGCGGGTATGGTCGCCCTTACATGAAGATTTCTATGCGGAATAGTATGATTTGAACATACGTTGTAACATAGTATGTTACAACGTATGGTACAGCGTAGGTAGGGCACTATGTTACGCCGTATGTAGAACTCTAGGCACTTTGTTTGATAGAAACGTAGTGTTTATCGCGTTTTTCAGCCGTTATAGAAAAGTGTCGTGACTGAACGCGTCAACATGGAGCTTAAGCTCAAGGTTAAGCTTAAGCGCAAAATGAAGAGCAATCTTTTGGTGCTTTATCCTTACAAAGACAGCTGCCGGGGCGCACGCCCCCTCAGAGGTATGAGGATTCAGGAATGAGGCGTGAGGAATGAGGGGGCGGCGCAAAACGTTGTGCGCGTCTCCTCACGCCTGTATCCTCAAACCTCATCCCTCAAAGCCTCTTGCATTCTGCGGCCAATTCGGTTAAAATATACCTACCCAATCACTTGCCGCCGGGAGACAGCCGTATGCCCCTGAATATTGCCATTGATGGACCCGCTGGCGCGGGCAAAAGCTCACTGGCCAAAGCCGCCGCCGCTGAACTGGGTTGCATCTATGTGGACACTGGCGCACTCTACCGCGCGGTGGGTCTGTTTGCGCTTCGCGCAGGCGCAGTGCCCGACGATGCCGCCGCTGTTGTGCCGCTGCTCCCCAAAATCGACCTGCAACTGCGCTTTGCCCAGGGCACACAGCGCGTCTTTCTGAACGGCGAAGACGTGAGCGAGGCCATCCGCACGCCTGCGGCCTCCACGGCCTCCAGCCAAGTCAGTTCCCTGCCCGCTGTGCGGACGTTTTTGCTGGACTTGCAGCGTTCGCTCGCGGCGAAAAACGCCGTGGTCATGGACGGGCGGGACATCGGCACGGTGATTTTGCCGCAGGCGCAGGTCAAGATCTTCCTGACGGCCTCCCCAGAGGAACGTGCCCGCCGCCGCTGGTTACAGCTCATCGAAAAAGACCCGAACACGCGCCTAGAGGACGTGCTGGCAGAGCAAATAGAGCGCGACGCGCGGGATTCCGCGCGGGCGGTCGCCCCCCTCAAGCCCGCCGCCGACAGCGTTACGCTCGACACGTCTGCACTGGATTTTTCCGCGTCACTGGCCGCCTTGCTGGCGATTGTGCGCGAAAAGCAAGGGGACTGACCGTGCACAAATATGACTACACAAAGCTGCCCGACGAGAAGGCATTCGCCACCGCCGCCAAAATCGCCTCCTATGTTGTGCCACGGCTATACAAGCCCCTGCGGTGCGCGGGCGGGGAGAACATCCCCGAGAGCGGCGCGTTTATTTTCGTCTGCAACCACATCAACGCCAAAGACCCCGCCCCGCTAATGTATGCGGCGTATCCACGGCGGTTGCTGTACTTTTTGGCCAAAGAGGAGCTGTTCCAAAAGCCGCCCGTGGCCGCGTTCATGAAGCTCATGGGCTCGTTCCCCGTGCGGCGCGGCGTAGGGGCGCGTCCGGCCTTGCAATATGCCCTGCGCCTGCTGGAGGAGGGACGTGCGGTGGGGGTTTTCCCGGAGGGGACGCGCACGGAAGACGGTGCGTTTTTGCCAACGAAAGTGGGCGCGGCCTATTTGGCGTGGCATTCCGGCGCACCCGTTGTTCCGGCGGCCATCTATAGCCCCGATTTGGGGCACACCGGCTCTGCCGTCAGCGTGGCAATCGGTCAGCCCATCCCCGCCGCGGCGCTGCCCTTTGGCGATGGCAAAGCCGCCGGCCGCCGCGCCGCCGCCGAACAGATTTTTGACGCGATCCGCGCCCTGCATGTGCAGGCGAAAGAAATGATTTCTGACAACCGTGGAGGACACCCATGACCATCACCGTTGCCCAGCGCGCGGGCTTTTGCTACGGCGTGCGGCGTGCCGTGGAAATGGCGCAAGAGCTGCTGGACGGCGGGGCACAGCTGGCCACGTTGGGCACGCTCATCCACAATCCCCAAGTGGTGGCGGATTTGGCGCGGCGCGGCGCACGGGTGATTGCATCCCCTGCGGACGCGCTCACCGGCGAGACCGTGCTCATCCGCGCCCACGGCATCAGCCCCGCCGTGCGCACGGAGTTGGAAGCCCGTGGTGTCACCGTTGCCGATGCCACCTGCCCATTTGTGGCGAAGATACACGAAATTGTGGCGAACGAGGCCGCGCAGACAACGCTCATTTTGGGCGACGCAACGCACCCGGAGGTGCAGGGCATCATGGGGCACTGCGCGGGCGAATGCATCGTGTATAAAAATGAAGACGAATTGGACGCGCTTTTGCGTGCCAGAGCCGACGAAATGGCAAGAACTGGGGTCGTTTGCGTCCAGCAAACCACCGAAAACGAAAAAAGATGGGAAAATTGCAAAAAAATCCTACAAAAGTATTGTAAAAATGCTCGCGTTTATGATACAATATGCAGTGCAACGCTTGAACGTCAGCGAGAAGCGGATGCGTTGGCACGAATGTGTGACGCTATGATTGTCATTGGCGGCGCGATGAGTGCCAACACACGGCAGCTCGCGATGGTATGCGCACCGCACTGTGCGGTGTTTTGCATTGAAAGCGCGGCGGATTTGCACACGCTGTCCCTGCCCAAGGCGGGGCGCGTTGGCATCACGGCCGGGGCGAGCACGCCCGTGCATACTATTAAGGAGGTTGTTTCAACCATGTCAGAAGAAATCCTAGAGCAAAACACAACGGCGGAGCCGACAACACAGGAAGTCGAGGCTCCGCAAGATATTGCGACCGAGACCCCCGACGTGCCGGCAGAAGGTGCGGTGGACGAGGCGGTCGCTGAGGCCACCGAAGTGGAAGTCGCCCCCGTGCCGGAAGTCACCGAAGAGGCGGCTGTCACCGAAGAAGTCGCCGCGCCCGAAGAAGCCCCCGTGGCTGAGTCCGTGGAAGAAGCCCCTGCCGCTGAGCCCGCCGAAGAGCCCAAAGTCAAGCGTGAAATCACGGACGACATGGACTTTGCCGAGGCGTTGGACATCAGCCTAGACAACGGCGACCTGACCAGCAAGACCGTGGAGGGCATCGTCACGGGCGTGACCCCCAGCGAAATCCAAGTGGATCTGGTGGGGCGCAAGCAGGCCGGGTATGTCCCCGCCGAGGAGTATTCCAGCCAGCGCAGTGCCGACCACACGCAGGAAGTCAAGATTGGCGATGTGCTCAACCTGGTCATCATGAAGACCGACGACAACGAGGGTACAGTGATGTGCTCCAAAAAACGCTTTGATTCCGTGGCGGGTTGGAAGATCATCACCGACGCGCTGGAGAACAAGACGGTGGTGGAAGGCGAAGTGGCCGAAGTGGTCAAGGGCGGCATCCTCGTCTACGTCAGCGGCATCCGTGTGTTCATCCCGGCCAGCCAAGCCAGCGATCGCCGTGGTGGTGGCGATTCGCTGGAAGACCTGCTGGGGCAGACGGTCAAGTTCAAGATTCTGGAGGCCACCAGCGAGCGCCGCTTCAAGAAAGTGGTCGGTTCCATCCGCGCCGCCGCCAGCGAAAGCCGCAAAGAGCGCGCGAAGAAGTTCTGGGACGAAGCGAAAGAGGGCGACGTGTATGTTGGCCGCATCCGCAGCCTGACGAGCTTTGGCGCGTTTGTGGATCTGGGCGGTCTGGACGGCCTAATCCACATCACGGAGCTCAGCTGGACGCGCATCGACAAGCCCGGCGACGTGGTGAGCGTGGGGCAAGAGGTGGAGGTCTATATCAAGAGCCTCGACCAGCCGCGCAAGCGCATCAGCTTGGGTTACCGCAAAGAAGAAGACAGCCCGTGGGGCAAGTTCCTCCGGGAATATGCCATCGACGACGTGGTGACCGTGAAGGTCGTGAGCCTGACGAGCTTTGGCGCGTTTGCCAGCATTCTGCCGGGCGTGGAGGGTCTGATTCACATCAGCCAAATCTCCGACGAGCGCATTGAGAAGCCCGGTGATGCCCTGAGCATTGACCAAGAAGTGCAGGTGCGCATCATCGGCATCGATGCCGATGCCAAGCGCATTAGCCTGTCCATCCGCGCCGTCAACGAGCCGGACGACGATTACGACGACTGATTCCACAAAAAAACACCCGCGCGCCCGGCAAAAGCCTGACGCGCGGGTGTTTTCTTTGCCAGAGGTGATACGTATGGAGTCGCTCGCAATGATCTTGATCGACCTTAATTATATACCATCTGCGTGCGTTTGTCAAATCTAGATGCTAGATTCACAGGGAAATCAATTTTGTGTAGGGGCTTTTCTGCGCTCGCCCCTACACGTCTAATTCCAAAGATCTAGTCTCTTGCCTCTAAAATCTAGTCTCTAGAAATTTGACATCTGTTCACAATTATGCTATACTGTGTTCAAAATTCTCAAGTCCTTCCGTTGGACTTGAGAAAGAAAACAGAAAAGAGGGAAAAAGCGCATGATTTCAGTACTATTTCGTATGTTTAACGTGGTGCTCAGCATCGTTACGATCCTGTTTTCCATGGGGCAACCCAGCAACCCCAACACGCCCGTGGTCATCAACCCCAACGCCACCAATCCCTACATCAACACCTACGGCAAGCCCGGCATTTCGGCGCACCGTTCGGGGGCGGGGCTCGCGCCAGAGAACACCCTCATGGCGTTTGAAACCTGCGTCAACGCCAAGGACTTCAGCATCGACACGTTTGAGTGCGACGTGAACATCACCAAAGACGGCGAGCTGGTGCTCCTGCACGACTACATCTACGACAACGTCAGCAACGCCGTGGAAGCCTTCGGCCGACCCGCCATCATGCCCGGCGACTACACCTATCAACAGCTCCACGATAACCTCAATCTGGGCGCGAAATTCCAAGATGGTCAGCCGAACTACGCCAAACTGCGCGGCAAGGACATCCCTGAAAACCTGCGCGTTCTGCGCTTGCAGGACATTCTGGACTACACGGAATCCCACACCCGCGCTGGCAAGCCGTGGCGCTACACCATCGAAATCAAAAGCTTGGGGACTGCGGGCTATCGCGCCGCCGATAAGCTCTACGAAATTCTCGCCGCGCGCGGGATGCTTGAGCGCGTGGTTGTGGGCACATTTTTACCGGACGTGAGCATGTATATCTCCACCAGTCACCCGGACATGGTGCGCTCCGCCAACCCCTTTGAAGTGCTCATGTTCTATATCAACAGCCGCGCGAACACAGACCTCAGCGGGCAAAAGCTGGGCTATTCCGTCCTGCAAGTCCCTTACGGCGACACGCTGGTGGACGGTACGATGCCTTGGGGCATCCAAGTGATCGTGAATTTGGGCACGCGGGAGTTCATCAACTACGCCCACAAATACAACATCGCCGTGCAATATTGGACCATCGACAAGCCAGAAGACATGCGCCTCTTGCGCGACAACGGCGCGGACGCCATCATGACCAACTGGCCCAGCGTAGCGTGGGAAACGTTGCACTAAGCACCGCCTCTGACTGAACAACAGCCGGCACACTGCGTGCCGGCTGTTTTGGTTTGGGGTTTACAAATGGTGCATAATCGGGTATAATAGAAACAAGGAATTCTTGATTCCCTAAGAAAACGTTGGAAGGGACGATTATATGAATCTCGCAAGATTGTCGCAAAGTGGGCAAATCACTGTTCCTGCTGAAATTCGCCGCAAACTGAACCTCAACGCAGGGGACAAATTGCTGTTTTGGGAAAAAGAAAACGGTGAAATCCTCGTTGGCAACGCCGCAGTCATGGCGATTTATAAAGCACAGGAAGCATTCCGCGGCGTTGCGGAGGAACTTGGGCTACAAGGCGATGATGACGTGCAACGCATGGTGGACGAATTCCGCTACGGTGGAGGAGCGACTGCGTGAGGATTTTGGTCGACACAAACATTTTGTTTTCTGCATTGCTTTTTCCAAACTCAATCCCCGCACGGGCGTTGCTACATATCGCGCATCGCAATACCTGTGTATTGTGTGATTGGACAATCGCCGAATTTCGGCGCATCACTGCGGCCAAACGCCCAGATTTGTGCGCCGATGCGGAAGAGCTATTGCTCAGCCTGCCCACCGAGATTGTGGTTGCGCCGCAAATGCCCAGCCCGCTCATCGCAGACCCCAAAGACGCACCCATCCTCAACGCCGCGATTCTCGCCGAAGTGGAGTATATCATCAGCGGCGACAAGCACTTTCTGCAGCTGCAAATGGAACAACCCAAAGTGCTCACCGCCGCCGAATACCTGCGGCGGTTTTTGGCAGAGGATTGAGGTTTCGGGTTGAAACTTCTTTTCTCTTGTGAATAATGGTTTTGGGGTTTACAAATGATGCATAATCGGGTATAATGTGTATAGTGTTTCCACCAAAAACTGTACGGGAGTGAGTTGAGTGACCCGCACAATCCAAACGGATTTATCGAATATCACCGCCAAAATCGGCGGGATTTTGCCCGGCGCACGGGTCTTTTTGTTCGGCTCTTACGCAACGGGGAAGCAGAAGACGGACAGCGATTTGGACTTATGCGTCATTGCACCGCGCTTTCCCATGCGCCGCATGGAGATGATCCACGCGATTCGCGACGCGATCGTTGACCAAACCAGCTTACCGATCGATATTTTGCTGTTCTCCGAGGACGAATTCGCAAAAAATTCCAGCATGAAACCCACCATTGAATACCGCGTAGCGCGGGAAGGGGTGTTGCTCCATGCCTAATACTGCCAACACTCTGGCCATTCAGGAAGCCCAACGCGCCTTTGCAGGCTTCGCCGAGCAACTGGACAATCCCACCGAGGACAACATTCAGTCTTGGGTGGATGAAGTTCGCTACGGCGATGGTGCGACTGCGTGAGTTTAGCATAGCCTCGCTTGCATTCACCGCACGGGTCACCTGTGCGGATTTTTGTTGGGACTAGTCGAAAAATTTCAACCCGTAGGGGCGCACATCGCGCGTCCGCGTGTGAGAGGGCAGAAGACAGAGGGCAGA
>JAISJQ010000031.1 GCA_031261445.1 Oscillospiraceae bacterium
CGGCGGCACGAGCATCCGTTGCAAGAGCGAAACCCGCGCAAAATTCAACATATCCCTGTTGAATTTGGTGTACAACATGCGACGGGTCGTGTCGCTTCAGACGCCGACTGCGAACTGGCTAGCGCGAAAACGGAGACTGGCCATGGGATAAGTGCGTCCATTTCCCCAAAAATGGGCGCAGTTTACGCGAAACAGCGCCATTCATGACGATTTTGGGCCAGCATCGTGATGAAATCGCGCAAAACGCCGCAGAAACCCGATTCGCATAGCATTAGATCGTTTTGAACTGGGGGTAATTAGAGGGAGTCAATTGTACATTGTTCTTTGTAAATTGTTAATTGATCATCTTGATCCTATGTCGCGCCGATAGTGCACGCCGTCAAACGTTACCTGCGCGGCGGCGGCGTAGGCCGCGTCCAGCGCATCGGACAAGCTCTCCCCCGTGGCGACCACGCCCAGCACACGACCGCCAGCGGTGACAAACTGCCCGTCCACCAGCGCCGTGCCCGCGTGGATGATTTCGGCGTCCGCGCGTTGTCCGGACGCATCCAGCCCCGCAATCACTTTGCCCTTCTCGTAGGCCTCTGGGTAGCCGCCGCTGGCCAGCACCACGCAGGCCGCGTGCGCGTCTTTCCAGCGGATATCGATGTCGGCTAGTGTGCCGTTAATCACAGCGTCCACAATGTCGATGAGCGGTGTCTCCAGCAGGGGGAGCACCACCTGGGTCTCTGGGTCACCAAAGCGGGCGTTGTATTCAATCACTTTCGGGCCCTGCGGCGTGAGCATCAGCCCAAAATACAGGCAACCACTGAAGGGACAGCCTTCGCTCTGTAGGGCGCGGATGGTGGGCAAAAAGATGGTCTCTAGGCACTGCGCAGCGATCTGCGCGGTGTAATGCCCATTGGGCGCGATCGTGCCCATGCCGCCCGTGTTGAGCCCCCTATCGCCGTCGAGCGCACGCTTGTGATCCATACTGCTGACCATGGGCGCGAGGGTAACGCCGTCCGTAAACGCCAGCACGCTCACTTCCGGGCCTGTCAAGCATTCCTCCACCACCACGCGCCGACCGGACGCGCCGAACTTGCCCTCCACCAGCATGGCCTGTAGGGCATCGGCGGCCTCCGCCTCGTTTTGCGCAATCACCACGCCCTTGCCCAGCGCGAGCCCGTCCGCCTTAATGACGGTGGGGTACGCCCCCTGCTGGCGGACGTAGTCCAGCGCGGCGGCGGCGTCCTCAAACACGGCGTACTGCGCGGTGGGGATGTTGTATTTTTGCATTAGCTCTTTGCTGAACACCTTGCTCGCTTCAATACGCGCGGCGGCCTTTGTTGGGCCAAACGCGCGGATGCCCTCGGCCTGCAGCGCATTCACCAGTCCCAGCGCCAGGGGATCGTCGGGCGCAACGAACACCAAATCCACCTGCTCGCTTTTCGCGAGCGCGACAATGGCGGGGATATCCGTGGCGGCAATGTGCGGAAAGCACTGCGCGTCACAAGCGATGCCGCCGTTGCCCGGCGCACAAAGCACGCGCGAGACGCGGGGACTCTCTTTCAGCTTGCGAATGAGCGCGTGTTCGCGCCCACCAGAGCCAATCATGAGGATGGTCATTTTTTCTCCTACTCCTACTAGATGCTAGATGTTAGAGACTAGAGGCTAGATTCTTTAACAAAACGTTTTTGGGTTCTTTTGAGAAGACAGGTATTGATGCAACATTTAGTCTCTAGAATACTTGACAAATGTGCACGGCAGTGCTATACTATAGATGGTGACACCAACCGTATAAGCGGTTTGCGTCCCGGAGTGATGATTACAGAAGTAATCGCCCTACGTGGAAGCGGGGCGGTTACTTCGTTTTATTGCGAAGTGACAGGATGTACCCAGTGGCACATATCAGCACGAGTGCGATATAGAGCAACGTTTGGTTTTCCATGGCGTTCACCTCCTTTCGGAGATGGGGACGCAAACCGCCTACCGTATAGGTTGGTGTCGTGTATATTCTACCATTTTTGCACGGGCTTGTCAAGCAGGCTAGAGGCTAGATTCTAGGTTTTGGAGACTAGATGTTGTAATGATAGCGTGGCGAAAATCAACCAGTAGGGGCGGCAATCAGCCGCCCCTGGTGTTTGTGGAAATCAGCGGACGAGCACCCGCAGGGCACAGGCAAAGCTCGCCCCAACAGGCCTCGCGCCAGCAAGTGTTCTTTGTTCATTGAGCAGCGCAGCCCTCTGTATTTACGCCGGGAAGTAATCCGAGAAGCACGCGTCACAAAAGCCGTTGCCGCCGGCTTGGATTGCGTCTGTGTTGAGCAGTTCTGGCAGGGACTCGATGCGCAGGAAGTCCAGCGAATCCGCGCCGATTTCTGCGCAAATCTGCGGCACGCTCATCTGGTTGCTGATGAGCTCCTCGCGCGTGGCGATGTCTGTGCCGTAGTAGCAGGGTGCGATGATCGGCGGCGAGGAGACGCGCACGTGTACTTCGGTTGCGCCCGCGTTTTTCAGCGCACGGATGATGTTGGCGCTGGTTGAGCCGCGCACGATGGAGTCGTCAATCACCACCAAACGTTTCCCCGCCACGGCCTGTTCCATGGGGCTGAGCTTCACGTCGATGCTCTGCCGCCGCTCGGCTTGGGTGGGCTTGATGAACGTGCGCCCCACATAGTTGTTGCGCACAAAGCCTGTGCCGTAGGGGATGCCGCTGGCGTGGGCGTAGCCCAGCGCGGCCTCAATGCCGCTATCGGGCACGGGGACGACCAAATCGGCCGCCACGGGGCTCTGCGCCGCCAAAAGCGCCCCCGCTTTCATGCGGCTGTTGTGGACAGGGATGCCGTCGATGATGCTGTCTGGCCGGGCAAAGTAGATGTACTCAAAAATGCAGGTGGCGCGTTTCGTGCCGGTGGGCGGGATGTTATCGCGGAAAGAATGCAGTTCTCCGTGCTCGTCAATAAGGATCACTTCGCCCGGTTCAACGTCGCGCACAAACTGCGCCCCGGCGGTGTCGAGGCCGCAGGTCTCGCTGCTCACGACCCAGCGACCGCCCAACTGCCCGATACACAGCGGACGAAAGCCCAAGGGGTCACGCGCCGCGATGAGCTTTTGGGGGCTCATCACCAGCAGGCTATACGCCCCCTGAAAGCGGGGCATGGCGCGAATGACCGCCTGCTCAATGGAGGCGCTGCCCATGCGCTCGCGCACAATCCATTGGGCAATCAGCTCGCTGTCGGCGGTGGTCTGAAAAAGCGCCCCCGTGGCGGCTAGCTCGTCCCGCAGGGCATCGGCGTTGCGCAGATTGCCATTGTGCGCCACGGCCAAACGCCCTTTGGCGTAGCGCATGACGATGGGTTGGCAGTTCTCAATGCAACTGCCCCCGGCGGTGGAATAGCGCACGTGCCCGATGGCGGTCTCGCCCGTCAGCTCGTCCAGCGCACGCGCGTCAAACGCGTCGCACACTAGCCCCATCTTGCGCACTGCCCGCAGCACACCCTTGTCGCTCACGGCGATGCCGCAGCTCTCCTGCCCCCTGTGTTGCAGGGCATAGAGCCCCAGATAGACGCTCTGCGCCGCGCTCAGGGGTGCTGTGTTTGCCGCCGCAGAGGCGGGCGCGCCGCCGCGATGAATCCCAAAAACGCCGCATTCTTCGTGCATGGTTCACCTACTAGATGCTAGATTCTAGAGACTAGAGACTAGATTCTCTCTCGACCTAGGCGATACTTTGTGAAAACGTCTCTTATTATAGCACATTTCGGCGCGGGATTCAAATGCCAGGTGCAATGGGTGTGGAGGAACGAGGCGTGCGGATCTTCGCTCCGCAGGGACGACCTTCGTGGTCGCCCTACCCCTACGGCACAACGGGCGACCGGGACGGTCGCCCCTGCAAATTGGATTTCTCCAGCGCGTGGCTGACTACACAAACAATTGTACACTGTTCATTGTCAATTGTTCATTGGTCACTTAACCCAGTGTGCCCAGTAGGTGACGGCCTTGGTGACTTTGGTGCTCTTGCTGATTTTCTGGCCGCCGGACTTTGCGGTATACCAGCCCTGAAAAACGTAGCCCTTGCGTTTGGGCGTGGGCAACGCGCCGATGGTCGTGTTGTAGGCGATGCTCTTGGCCGCCACGGCCACGCCGCCGTTCGCGTTGAACGAGACTTTGTATTGGATCGGTGTCCAGCGGGCGTAGAGCGTTTGCACTTTGGTGAGCTTGACCACGCTGTTCGCCGTGATTTTGCTGCCGCCCGTTTTCGCGGTGTACCAGCCGGCAAAGGTGTAGCCTGTGCGTCGAGGCGCGGCGGGTAGCGCGTATTTGGCGGCATAGCGGACGGTCTTTTTTGCGCTGGTGGCCGAGGCGATTTTGCCGCCGTTGGTCTGATACGTCACAACAAAGCTCTTGGCCTGCCACTGCGCGTGGAACGTTGCGGCTTTGGTGACGGTTGTTTTGTCCGAAATCTTTGCGCCGCCTGTTTTTGCCGTGGTCCAACCCAGAAACGTGTACCCCGTGCGCGTGGTGGTGGGTAGCTTCCCCACCGCAGAGGGCACGGCCAGCGTTTTGCTCGCCACCGCGCGCCCGCCGTGGCTGTCGAACTGCACGATTGCGCTGGGGAGTTTGGCCAGTGTCTTCGTCTCTTTGTTTTTGCAGACAGAGCACTCGCGCTGGGCTATCCCCGTGGCGGAAATGCTCGCCGCCACGGTGGTGTTCCATGCGCCAAAGCTGTGCGCTTTTTGCGCGGTGGGGGTGTCGGTATAGCTGTGGTCGCCTTTCGTGCAGGTGTGGCGGGTGTAGCCCGAAGCCGTGCAGCTGGCGGGGACGACTGTCACCGTATATTGGTGCACGTGCACCAATTTCGGGGTCGGGCGCGTCTCGCGAACGCCGTCCACGGGACAGGTGCGGGTCTCCGTGCCCGTGGCGGTTTCGGTGGCGGGCGTTGTCGTGACCCACGCGCCGAAGGTGTGCGCTGTCGCGGCGGTGAACTGGCCTTTCACTGTGTGCCCATCCTCCACGCAGGTATGGAGCGTGTAGCCCTGCGCCAGATGCGTGGGCGGGATGACCGTGCTCTGGTAAACGTGGACGTGCTCCGTCTGCGGCACAACCGTGACGGTGAGAGTGCTTTCGCGATCCATAAACCACGCGCTGATCAGGTTCTCGCCCAGCGCCAGCGTGGCGTCCGCGCCCGGCGTTACGGGGATGATGGTCAGGGACTGCCCCGTGCGCGTGAGGATGTCCGCCCCGGTGTACGCCACCGTGCCGCGCCCATCGCTGTAGGTCACTTCGACCGCCAGCGCGTCCACAAAATCATACACAAACTTGCCGTTCAGCCATGCGCCGTCCGTATACGCCACGAGCGGACGGGCGAAACTGACGCTGAAGCTGATGACCGGGTTGGACGTGACGGTCATGCGCATCGTGCCACCGAACTGCGCGGTGTCTTCGTAGCGAAACGCCAAGGTGTAGTACTCCCCAGCTTGCAGCGTCAGCGAAAGAATCGCCTCGCCGTCCGCGCTGTGGATGAGCAAAACCTCCAATTCGTCGCCCTGCGCATCCAAAACGCAGATCTCGCCCAACCACACGCGCTCGGAAACGGGCACGGTGGGCACGACGTAGATTTCATAACAGGCCGTGTACGGCGGAATGAACGGGAAAACGTTCTCGCTGGCGGGGTCGGTGTACACGGGGACGTTGGGGCTGAGGGTGTCGGCAGTGACCGATATCGGCACGGCCGTCAGCAAACTGAGCATCAACAAAAGCACCAATAATTGCCGCATGAAACAAAACCCCACTCGTGTTTTTTCAGAGTGAGTATACCACGCTTCGCGCTTTTTCGCAAGCGGATTTTCGCGGATTTTTTGCCACGATCAGTCTAACACATCGTAGCCCTGCTCGTCAATGGCGGCGGCGATTTGGCCGCGCGTGAGCGTGTCCGTGCCCACCGTCACCGTGCCAGCCGCCAAATCCACATCCACGGCCGCGCCCGCGTCCAGCGCTTTGACCGCGCCCGTCACCGCTTTTTCGCAGTGTTCGCACATCATGCCTTCGACCTTGAGAGTGATTGTGTTCATGGGGATTCTCCTTTTGTTTTAGGTTTTTTTGCTGACTTTTGCTGGATTCGATTAGCAACTGTAGGAGCGAGCTTTGCTCGCCCGCTGTCTATAAAACGGTTGTTATTCCAAAGCAACGGAACGATTGTGTCGGATATTTCATTAAAAGGTTGTAGGAATCAGCGGGCGAGCGCAGCTCGCCCCTACATGCCCTCACGCCTGTATCCTCATCCCTCATTCCTCAACGCCCCTACAGGCCACAAATAATTGTTCATTGTCAATTGTTCATTGCACCAAGGTATTCTTCCAGACATTGCCCGGAGGCCTTGATTTTTTTCGCGTCGTTGATGCCCACATAACGCCAGTGCCACGGCTCGTAGCTCACGCCCGTGAGGGCGACTTTGTTTTTGGGATAGCGCAAAATAAAGCCGTAGTCCTGCGCGTGCGCGTCCAGCCACTGATAGGCTTTCGTTTGGTCAAAACTGGTCTCCAGCGAGAGGATGTCGAACGACAACCCGGCGTTGTGCTCGCTACAGCCGGGGATCTGCCGCACGGTGAGCGCCTGTTTTGTCGCCTCAAGGCGGCTCAAGCCCCGCTGTTGCCGGGCAGCGATGTCGTTTTCCAGATTGGTCTTTTGCTTCGCCAACGAACGCCAACCGCTCAGCGGTGCCAAGGAGATGTCCTCCTTCGTCGCCGCATCGCTCATGCTTTTGTAGGCCGGGTACACGCGGCGGTCAATCTTGATGCCGTTTTCCGTGGCGACTGTGTCCACGATGTAGTCCTCGGGCAAGCAGTAGCTGGTGTTCAGGAGCATCAAGTTCCACGGCTCTGTGTCGGTCTGGCGCGGCGTGTAGCCCGCATAGCTATAGACCTGCGCATAGGGCGGATACACCGCGTCGGGGGTTTTGGTGTGCGTTGCCGCCGTGGATGTCCTGGTGGTCGTTGTGGTAGGCGTAGGTGTGGCGGGCACTGTGCTGAGCGGCACGTCTACGTCGTCGCCGCCCACCGACTGGGTAGGCTCTGGCGTGGTGGTGTCGGCGACCGGCGGCGCAGTGGTGGTCTCGCGGGCGGTGGGCGTGCTCGTGCTGCTGGGCACGGCGGCGGGTGGGTCGCCTGTGCAGGCAACCAGCACCAGCAGAATGCCCACGCAGAGCAAAACAAGTCCTGTGAACCTATTTTTCACTGTGTTCATTTCCTTCTCTGGTTAGTCGTATGTCACGTCCACGGAAAAATCTTTTCCGTCCTGTATGGGCGCAATCTCCCGCACGGTTTTGCCCTCGTGCTCCAAAGCGAGCACCACAATGCGCGTGAGAATGCCGATGTCCACCTTGTTCATCTTCTTTTTCAAGATCGCTTTCATCACGCCGCGCCCCACGTATTGGAGGGTGACTTTGCCCGGCGCAAAGTGCAAAAACCACGGTTGGGAATTCATGGCCGAGGGCGACAAACGCGCCGTTTGCGCGGCAGAGTTGTCCGCATCGCTGATATCCGCCAGCGGCAGGCGCTTAAACTGCGTTTGACTGCCGCGCTGGGGCACATCCGTTTTGCCGAAGGCCAGCATGATGGCGTAGTCCGCCTGCGGCTCGTTGGGCTTGGCCATGCCCAGCCAGCAAGAACCCAGCCCGATGCTCTGGAGGTAGAGATCCATCTTTTGCAGCACGAAGCCCACGTTGGCAT
Organism: Oscillospiraceae bacterium; assembly: GCA_031261445.1. Classification (GTDB taxonomy): domain Bacteria; phylum Bacillota; class Clostridia; order Oscillospirales; family Acutalibacteraceae; genus WRKY01. Next base: position 7,706 of record JAISJQ010000031.1, read on the forward strand.
AGGCGGCATCGCCGGGCGTGCAGGAGGCAAGGATGTAGTGCGGCGCGGCGGCCTTGTTGATTTTGTCGCCGCCGACAAGGACAAAGCGGGCGGACTGCCCGGCCAGCGGCGCGGTCTCGTCCAGCACGCGCTGGATGTCGGCCAGTGTATCGGCGTCCAGCGGGGTCGGGTCGTATTGCCGCACACTGCGGCGGACAAAAATGGTTTCGTATAGGCTCATGGGGATGCACTCCTTCATCGGGCAAAATGGTACGCTCGCCCTTTAGTATAGCAGATTTTGCGCACGGGTGCAAGATTTCAATTTACAATTAACAATGAACAATTGTTTGCAGGGAAAACGAATGCGTCTACAGGGTAAGGCACGCCCTACCCCTACGGAGGCGTGAGGATTGAGGATACAGGAGGGAGGGCTGTAGGGGCGAGCTGCGCTCGCCCGCTGGTTAGGAAAAAACCGTAGCAAACTGCGGGACGCCAAGGGCGGCAGATTGCCGCCCCTACAGTTTCAACCAGCAGACGACCACAAGGGTCGCCCCTACAAAAAATTGTACATTGTTCTTTGTTAATTGTTCATTGAAAAAATCTCCGCTTGCAATTCTCGGCGGAATCTGTTATAATAGGCAGGCTGTGTGCAATACACGGCATCCTTGGCGCGTGCGAGCGCGTCCAAAGTCCATAAGGAGGTGCAAGAATGTCCAGCAAGAACTACGAAGCTCTGGTGGTCTACTCCCTGGCCAACGGCGAGGAGAAGGCGCAGGAGCTGCAAGCGCGTTTCCAAACTCTTGTGGAACAGAACGGCACGGCAGAACCCACGGATGTGTGGGGACAAAAACGGTTGGCTTACGCCATCGACGACGAGCCCATTGGCTACTACGTCCTCTATCGTTTTGCCGCTGAGCCAGAGTTCCCCGCAGAGCTTGACCGCGTGCTCGGGATTACAGACGGCGTGCTGCGCTCGATGATCACGGTGCAAGTGCCCGTGTCCACCAAGTCTGCCGCCAAAGTCCCCGTGACCGTTATCGAGCCCACGCCCGAACCTGTCGCCCAACTGCCCGCAGAAGACGCAACGGAGGAATAAGGCATGAATCATTGTGTCATGATGGGTCGCCTGTGCGGCGAGCCCGAACTGCGCACAACGCAATCCGGCGTGAGCGTCACGAGCTTTTCTCTTGCGGTGGATCGCCGCATGAAAGAGGCCGATGGCACACGCACGGCTGATTTCTTCCGCGTGAGCGCGTGGCGTCAGACGGCAGAATTTGTGCAACGCTTCTTCCACAAGGGCGACCCCATCATCGTGCAGGGTTCCGTCCAGATTCGTGAATACACCGACCGCGACGGCAACAAACGCACGTCAACGGAGATCCAAGCCGAAAACTGCTCGTTTGTGCTCTCGCGTCCCAACCGCGACGGTCAAGGCGGCGGGTATCAACAGGGAGGCTATCAGCAACCGCAGGGCGGTTACCAAGCCGCGCCGGCGGCCGCAGCCCCCGCCCCCAGCTACGCCAACGCCGGGCAGAGCGACTTCCAAACCATCGCCGCAGACGACGACGATCTGGAAGGTCTGCCCTTCTAAAACAACCAAAACACAAGAATGGAGTGACAAATCATGGCATATGACGGTGGCGACCGCAAGTTCAAAAAGCGGCGCAAAGTGTGTGCGTTCTGCCTGGATCGCATCGATAACATCGACTACAAGGACATCCCGCGCCTGCGCAAGTTCATCAGCGACCGCGCGAAGATTCTCCCCCGCCGCGTAACAGGCACCTGCGCCGGGCATCAGCGCCAACTGACAGTCGCGATCAAACGCGCCCGCCAAGTGGCTCTGCTCCCCTACGTAGCGGACTAGAGGCTAGAAGCTAGAGACTAGATTCTAGATTTTGAGGCTAGATGCTAGACGAAAATTCTAGCATCTAGTTTCTAGTTTCTAAGTAAATGCTGATTGAATTGTGATGACCTGTAGGGGCGGCAATCTGCCGCCCGTGTGGTAGCCAGATATCCCCTTGCAAGGGTCGCCCCTACAGACAATTGTTCATTGTTCATTACCCCGAGGTGTGTTATGCCCCAGCGTGATTATAGTGCCCCTGTCCTGGCGTTCACGGGGGATGCTGTGTACAGCCTGTTGGTGCGCGAGGCGCTGGCGAAGACGGGCAACCGTTCGGCCAAAGTGCTGCACCGCGCGTCCATTGACCTTGTGTGCGCCCCCGCACAGAGCCGCGTGTACCGCCAACTCGAACCCCTACTCACGCCCGAAGAGCGCACCATCCTGCGCCGCGGACGCAACGCCCACGTCAGCGCACCGCCGCAGGGCGCAACGCGCGTGCAATACCAAGAGGCCACGGGGGTGGAATGCCTGTTCGGCTGGCTGTTTCTCACCGCACAGACACAACGCGCAAGGGAAATATTTCAATTAACAATTGACAATGAACAATGAACAATTATTTTTGCGCATACTGCTTTTTATTGCTATACACAGCACATGGATGTAGGGGACGCCCCCTTGGGCGTCCCGCTGGTTAGGGAAATGGCGGGACGCCGAGGGCGGCGTCCCCTACGCGCAGACAGCGCGTTTTATCCACGCTTCATGCATTGGTTTTCTTTTGCTTCTTTTCTTTTTTCTAAAAGAAAAGAAGAGAAAAAGAGTTAATAGGACAATTTCATGCGCACAGTTGCCATTGTCGGACGCCCCAACGTGGGCAAGAGCACCCTCTTCAACAAGTTGGCTGGACATCGGCTGGCCATTGTGGACGATACGCCGGGCGTGACGCGCGACCGCCTGTACGCGCCGTGCGAGTGGCAAAACCACACGTTCATGCTGGTGGACACCGGCGGCATTGAGCCGTTTTCGGGCGACGAGCTGCTGACCAGTATGCGGGCGCAGGCGCAGGTGGCCATCGATGGCGCGGACGTGATTTTGCTCATCACAGACTGCCGCGCGGGGGTGGTCGCCACGGACAAAGAAGTGGCGCAGATGCTGCAAAAGAGCGGCAAGCCCATCCTGCTGGTGGTCAACAAGTGCGACAGCGTTGGTCAGCCGCCCGCGGAGTTCTACGAGTTCTACAATCTGGGCCTAGGCGACCCCATTGCGGTGAGCGCCTCCCACGGGCACGGCACGGGGGACTTGCTCGACGAAATCTGGCAGCGTCTGCCGCCCGAACCCGTGGACGAGGAGGAGGACGACAGTGCCCTGCGCGTGGCGATTATCGGCAAGCCCAACGCGGGCAAGAGCAGCCTCGTCAACGCCCTGTGCGGCGAGGAGCGGCGCATTGTTTCGGGCATTGCGGGCACAACGCGCGACGCCGCCGACACGCGCGTCAAAACGGCGCAGGGCGAGTTCATCTTCATCGACACGGCGGGGCTGCGCAAAAAATCCCGTGTGGACAACAATGTGGAACACTACAGCGTCCTACGCGCCAAAATGGCCATCGAGCGTGCGCAGGTGTGCGTGATTATGATCGACGCAACGGAGGGCTTCACTGAGCAAGACAGCAAGGTGGCGGGGCTGGCGCACGAGAGCGGCAAAGCCTGCGTGATTGCCGTGAACAAGTGGGACGCCATTGAAAAGGATAACCACACCATGGATCGCCAGCGCAAGCAGCTCATGGAGGACTTTGCGTTCATGAGCTACGCGCCGATTATTTTCATTTCGGCAACGGAGAAAATCCGCCTGCATCGCCTGTTGGAGCTCATCAAGTTTGTGGACACGCAAAACGCCATGCGCGTGCCCACCGGGCGGCTCAACGAGATTTTGGCCGCCGCCACCGCGCGAGTGCAGCCGCCCACGGACAAAGGCCGCCGCCTGAAAATCTTCTACATCACCCAAGCCTCCACGCGTCCGCCCACATTTGTGTGCTTCGTCAACAAGGCGGATCTGTTCCACTATTCCTACCAGCGCTATCTGGATAACCAAATCCGCGAGGTTTTCGGACTAGAAGGTACGCCCACCCGCTGGGTTGTGCGCGAGCGAGAAAGCAAGTAGATGTTATACTATTCCGTTTTAGAAATCTTTCCGTAGGGGGCGATGTCCACATCGCCCCGCTTGTCTATTATCACAATTAATACTATTCCGTTTAGAAATATTTCCGTAGGGGCAATCCTTGCCCGTGTCCTGTGGGTATGGTTGCCCCGATAATGCGTTTTGCACAAAGAGGGCGACCACAAGGGTCGCCCCTACACATCAGTAGGGGCGCACATTGCGCGTCCGCTGATCCCTACAAACAATTGTCAATTGTTCATTGTGCGAGCACGCCGTGCAGGATTTGTAGCCCTGCCTCCAAGTCTGCCTGAGAGATGTTCAGCGGGGGCAGGACGCGCAGTTTTTCGTGCGCCGTAATCGCAACGAGACCTGCCGCCACGCAGGCCTTGCTGACCGCCGCCGCATCCACGTCCAGCGTCACGCCGATCATCAATCCCAGACCGCTGACACCCTGCACGTGTGGCATGGTCAACAGAATCTCCCGCGCCAAAATGCCTTTGCGGGTGACTTCCGCCAAAAACGCCGCGTCCAAGCGGTCGATGATGGTGTTCGCGCCGGCGCAAACAATGGGATTGCCGCCAAAAGTCGTGCCGTGCGTGCCGGGGGTCAGGGTGTCCGCCGTGGCCGCGCCGAACATCGCCACGCCGATGGGCAGACCGCCGCCGATGCCCTTGGCCGTGGTCAGCAAGTCCGGCGTGATGCCAAACTGCTCGAACGCGTAGAGCGTGCCCGTGCGGCCGTTGCCCGTCTGCACTTCGTCATCCAGCAACAGGATGTCCCGCGCACGGCAGAGTTTTTCCGCCGCCTGCAGGTAGTCCTTCTCCAGCGTGTTCACGCCGCCCTCACCCTGCACGCACTCGAACATAAACGCGCAGACATCGCCGCGATCGAGCGCTTTTTCCAGCGCGTCCAGATCGTTTGGCGGCACTAAAACGTAGCCCGTGGGGAAGGGATAAAAGCTGGTGTGATATTCCCGCGAGCCCGTGGCGGTGATGGTGGCGTGGGTGCGGCCATGGAAGCTGTGCTCCAGCGTCACGATGACGCCGCGCCCTTCGCCGTATTTGTCGGAGGAATACTTGCGCGCGGCCTTCATGGCGCACTCGTTGGCCTCCGCGCCAGAATTCTGGAAAAACACACGGCGGAAGCCCGTGCGTGCGCAGAGTTTTTCCGCCAGCGTGACGCACGGCTCTGTGTAAAACAGGTTGGAGACGTGCGAGAGTTTTTGCGCCTGCGCGGCAACGGCCTCGGCCCAAACGGGGTCGCACAGGCCAAAGCTGTTCACGCCGTAGCCCGTGGCAAAATCGATATATTCCTTGCCCGCATCGTCCCACACGTGCGCACCCGCGCCGCGCACAAAAGTGACGGGATACCGCGCGTAAGCGTGGGCAATGTATTTTTGGTCGCGTTCTTGCAGGTTCATATGATACTCCTCTGGACAGCCATGCTTGACATTGTTGCGCTATCGTGCTATAATAACCACAGGTGACACCAACCGTGCAGACGGTTTGCGTCCCTCAACTATGCGAGTTGTTTGAAGTGATCGCCCTACTGCTAGGAGGGGCGGTCACTTCGTTTTATCGATCACGGTTGTGACCGCGAAGTGCTAGGATGTAAGCCGTTGCAAGGATGAGAATCAATGCAAGTGTGTATACGTCCATGGCGTTCCCCCTTTCCGAGGGAACACAAACCGCCGTTGCGACTGGTGTCAAGCAGTATTCTACCATTTTCGCGGGGAATTGTCAAGGAAAATTTGGCGTTACACCACGCGCCCACCCACGAAGTTGAGCAGAATCACACCCGCCAGAAATGCGGCGTAGACCAACAGAGCAACGCCGTCGCGCAGGGCAAAGCGCGATTGATTCATGCGCGTGCGTTTGCCGTCGCCCATGTAGCAGCGGCACTCCATGGCCAGCGCAAGGTCATACGCGCGGCGGAAAGCGGACACCAACAGCGGCACAAAAATGGGGATCAACGCTTTGGCGCGGCGAACGAGCCCGCCCGTTTCCCAGTCCGCACCCCGCGCTTTTTGCGCGTTCATGATGCGCTCAATTTCCTCCAACAACACGGGGATAAAGCGCAGCGCCAGCGTCATCATCATCGCGAAGGTGTGCACAGGCACACGGATTTTGTTCAGCGGCCAGAGCAGTCGCTCAATGGCATCGGTCAGTTGCGTGGGCGTTGTGGTGTAGGTCAACAGTGCGCCGATGATCACCAGGCAGATGATGCGCACAGCCATAAAGATGGCGACGTACACGCCTTTGATAGAAATGGTGATGAATTTCCACTCAAATAACACTTCACCGCCCTGCTGGTAGAACAAGTTCATGGCGGCGGTGAACAACAGCACCCACAGCAGCGGACGAATGGAGCGTCCCACCATGCCTGCGGGCACAGATGAGAGCAACACTATGCCCACGCTAAACACCGCCACGAGCCCCAGAGACGCGAAGGAATGGCTAAAGAAGGTGCTCACAATCAACGCGATGGTCAGCACGATTTTTGTCCGCGCGTCCAGCTTGTGCAAGGGCGACGCGGCGCGATAATATTGCCCTAGGGTGATGTCGCTTAGCAAGAGATTCTCCAACGTGCAAGTAATAAACATGCTTTCTGAATTTAATTTCTCAAAAATGAAAGCTTTTTGTGGGAAGTTAAACGCCGCCAGCGTTTGGGCACATCCGCCCCACAAACCCCTCTGGCGTGTAGATGCCCTGCGGGATTACCCAGTCCGTTTGACGTAGCAACGCGCAGATTTCGGCGATTTCGGGCAGTTCCAGCCCCAGCGCATGGAGCTTTTCCCGCTGGGTGAAGACGCTGTCCACGTCCGCGAGCAGGACTTTTTCGCCGTGGGAGAGCACCAGCACGCGTGCGCACAGGGCGGCAATCTCGTCCATGGAGTGGCTCACCAACACGATGGTGCAACCCGTTTCGGCGCGGAAACCCCGCAGCGTTTGGCGCAGATCTTGCTTGCCTTTGGGGTCTAACCCCGCCGCGGGCTCGTCTAAAATGAGCACCTTCGGTTCCATCGCCATGACGCCCGCCAGCGCGGCGCGGCGTTTTTCTCCGCCCGAGAGTTCAAAGGGCGACTTGCCCAGCAGTGCCGCGTCCAGCCCCACCCGCGCGGCGGCGGTCTCCACCCGTGTGCGCACTTCTTCCGCCGATAGCCCCAGATTCTGCGGCCCAAACGCAATATCCTCCCGCACGGTTTCGGCGAAAAGCTGGCTCTCTGGGTACTGAAAACACAGCCCCGCCGCAAAGCGCGCCGCGCGGCGTGTTTTCTTGTTTTCGTTAATGTCGTGACCATCGAGTAGCACCACGCCTTCCGTGGGCGCGAGCAGGGCGTTGAAGTGCTGGATGAGCGTGCTCTTGCCGCTGCCCGTGTGCCCGATGATGCCCAAGCACTCGCCCCTGTGCACCTGCAAATCCAGCGCACGCAGGGCATCCACAAAATCCTTGCTGTTTTGTGTGTATCGATGCGTTAGCCCCTGCGTCTCTAGCACGGCATCCATGGGCGCGGCGGGGGATTCTTCGGGATTCTGCGGTTGTGTACAAAACGCCTCGGCGTGTTTTTTTCGCGCACTGTGCAGTGCCTGTGCGCACTCTGTCGCGGTGAGGCACAGGGGGAAATCCGGCACTTTTTCGCGCAATTGGAGCGAGAGCGCGGCACTTTGGGGCAAGCGCAAACCCGCGCGGCGCACGGCCTCTGGTTGCGCGAATACTTCTCGGGGCGTGCCCTCCAGCGTGACGTGGCCATGCTCCATGACGATGACGCGCTGCGCCGCCACGGCCTCGTGCATATAGTGCGTGATGAGCACTACGGCCATGCCGAACTGGGTGCGCAGTTTTTCCAGCGTATCGAGCACTTCGCGGCGGCCTTGGGGGTCAAGCATGGCGGTGGGCTCGTCCAGCACGATGCAGCGCGGGCGCATGGCCAAAATGCCCGCGATGGCCAATCGCTGCTTTTGTCCGCCAGAGAGGCGATGCGGTTCGCGCTCGCGCAGTTCCCAAAGCCCCACCGTGCGCAGTGCCCATTCCACGCGTGCGCGGATTTCCGCCGGCTCTATGCCCAGATTTTCTGGGCCAAACGCGGCGTCTTCCTCCACGATGGTGGCAACGATTTGGTTATCTGGGTTCTGGAAAACCAGCCCCACGGCTTGGCGAATGTGGTTGATGTGCGCTTCGTCGGCCGTGGAAAAATCCGCTACGGTCACAGCGCCGCTGTCGGGGAGCAAGATGCCGTTGGTCAACTTGGCCAGCGTGCTTTTGCCCGAACCGTTCGCACCCAGAATCGCCACAAACTCGCCCTCGTCCACACAGAGCGACACCCCCTCCACGGCAGGGGAGAGGGCTTGCCCGCCAGGCGGAGCCGGATAGGTATAGCTGACATGATCGAGCGAAATGAGCGGCATGTTTGGTTTTCCTTGCGTGTTTTGCGTGTTTCGGATAAGTATAGCACATTTCGGGGCGAAATACAAATTGGTTTGCCTACAGGTGTGGACAAATCGGTGTTGTTTATATGTAGGGGCGCACGCCCCCGTGCGCCCGCTGATTCTCACCAGCCTATGATGAAATATCCGACACCAAAGCGCCCTCATTTTGAAAACAAGGATTATTCTGTAGACAGTGGGCGCGCAGGGGCGCGCGCCCCTACAGCAACGCACTGTGCCACACCTAGCCAGAATCAGAAGACAGAGGACAAATCTGTCCTCTGTCTTCTGCCCTCTGCTCTCTGCTATATCGCTCTCATCGCCTCAGCGATGTTGCCACGGCGGAGTTTTCCGCTGGCGTAGGCCATGGAGATGAACGTCACCGCGAATACGCCCAGGATGCAGATGCCGATGGTCGGCCACGGCACATTGAACGCGAAGACCACGTTGCGCCGGAACAGCCGCAGGAGCACATACGAGAGCCCCAAACCAAACGGGATGCCGATGAGCAGCGACTTGAGACCATAGAGTAGGCTCTCTAAGTTCAGCATCCGCCGCAGGCCTCGGCTGTCCATGCCCACCGCTTGCAGCACGGCGAACTCACCCGTGCGCAAACTGATATTGCTGTTGATGGTCGCCAGCACACCCGTGATGCCCACGGCGGCCAGCATGGCCACGAAGCAGTAGATGAAGAGCATCAGCATGGTATAGATGGAGTTGATTTCGCGCTGCATGGATTCCAGATTGGCGGCGTTGACGAACAGTTTCTCGCCCAGCAGTGGGGGCAATTCCGCATTCACATAGCGGCAAAAGTCCTCCGCGTCCGCCACCTGACAGGTATAAAACGCGGCGTTGTCCATCTTCTCGAACGTGAGCGTCATCGTGCCATAGGCGAGCAGGCGTTGTTCAATTTTGTCGTAGTCCACCTCGTCCTGCCCCTCTTGCCCCATCACCGCCACCTGCACATTGCCCGGCATTTCGGGTTTGATGACCTGCGCTGTTTTATACAGCATTGTCCCAAAGCTGGCACTCACCAGCACCAGCACGATGCTCGTCACCAGCGACACCACCGTGGCGCGGTACTTGCGTTTGGCGCGTTTTAGGGCTTTGGCGGCCAGCGTGCCCTCAAAGCCAAAGAGATTGCCGATGAGTTTGCTCGTGCGCAACTTGCCGGGCTTGACCACCACTTCGCCCTGCTGACGGATGGCGTCGATGGCCGCCGTACGGCTGACTTTTCGCGCCACGCGCCAAGCGGAAAACATAATAGTGGCAAACGCCATGGCCACCGCGCCCGCCGTGGCCGGGAGGCTGAGCACGGCGTGGAACACCAAGGGGACGCGCTCGTCGCCCGCCTGTGTTGCGGCCACCTGCAGGGCATCGCCCAGATAGTGGTTCAGGATCACCATGCCCACCAGCGTAGCGGCGTAGCCCACGGCGACGCCAATGGGGATGGACAAGACACCCAAGAGCGCGCCCTCTGTGCACACCTCGCGGCGGATTTGCGCGTCCGTGCCGCCCACAGATTTGAGTATGCCGAATTGCCGCAACTGCTCGCCGGCGGAAATGGAAAACGCGTTGGAGATCACCACCACCGCGCCCACGATGATGATGGCCGAGAGGAACGGCACAACGGCATACAGGACGGCGGCGATCTTATCCATGGACTGGCTATCTAGGTGGCCAGTGGCTTCGGCGAACTCCATAAACGCGCAGTAGAAGCTATACGCAATGCCGCTCACGCCCACCAGCATGGCCGTGGCCAGTCCCGCCGCCGTGAGCGCGAAGACGGATTGCCGGCGGTTGCCCCGCAGATGCCGCACGGCCAGAGAAGTCATAAGATTCATTGCGCAATCCTCCCGTCTTCAATGGTGATGACGCGGTCGGCTTGCAGGGCAATGCGCTCGTCATGCGTGATGAGGATAAGCGTTTGCCCAAAGTGTTTGTTGCTGTATTTGAGCAGTTCCATCACTTCGCCGCCGCTTTTTCTGTCCAGATTGCCCGTGGGCTCGTCAGCCAGAATGATGGCGGGGTCGTTGATGAGTGCCCGCCCCACAGAGACGCGCTGCTGCTGCCCGCCGGAGAGCTGGTTGGGCAGATGACCCGTGCGCTCGCCCAGCCCCGTGGCTTGCAAGATGGCGGCCAGCTTGTCGGGGTCGGCCTTGCGTCCGTCCAACAGGCAGGGCAACATGATGTTTTCCGACACATTGAGCGTGGGCAGAAGGTTATAGAACTGATAGATCAGTCCTACATTGCGGCGGCGGAAGATGGCCAGATTGCTTTCATTCAGGGCGTAGATGTCCTGCCCGTCAATGAAGACCTTGCCGCTCGTGGGGCGATCCACCCCGCCGATGAGGTGCAGCAGCGTGGACTTGCCCGAACCGCTCGCCCCGATGATGGCGACAAACTCGCCTTTCTGGATGCAAAAGGAGATGTCGTCCACCGCGCGCACCTGGTTTTCGCCCGCGCCGTATGTCTTGCAGAGATGTTCAACTTTCAGGATTTCCATGCCGCACCAACTTTTCATTTGATGCCCATAGTATAGCGCCCGAAAGTGACTGCTTCGTGACTTTGCGGGTGACAGTTTTGTCACTTATAAAACTTCAGCGTGAACGCGCCCGGCAACGCCGCCTCAAGGTCGCCATCCTGCGCACGCAGAATCGTCCGCGCCATGTGCAGACCAATCCCCACGCCGCCGTGCTTGTTCTCCGAGGCAAAGCGTTCAAACAGACGGGGCAGCTGCGCGGCCGTCAAGCCTTGACCGCTGTCTTCCACACATACCCACGCATACAGCGTGTTTTCCCCCGCCGTCACCGTGACCGTGCCGCCCTCGGGTGCGTGTTCGCTGGCGTTCTTGAGGATGTTGGTGAGCGCCTCGCTCGTCCATGTCGTGTCACAAAGGAGGCGGACGGGCGGGAGCGCACAGCGCAGCGTCTGCCCCCGCGCTTCGAGCATCACGTGCAGGGGCGCGGCGGCGGCAGACACCAACTCCACCGCCGTTACTTCCTCGCGCTTATACGTGACCGTGCCGCTGTCGAGCTTCGCTAGCTTCAGGAGCGACTGCACCAGCCGCCCTGTGTGCGCCAAAGAGCTGTGCAGCGACTGCAAAAATTCCTCTCGCTTATCTGGCGGGAGTGCCTCGTCGGCCAGCAGTTCGCTCATCATCAGCGCACTGGTGAGCGGCGTTTTCAGCTGGTGAGAGATGTCCGCCAGCACGGTCGAGAGCCCCGCCTTTTCGCGAGCCAGAATCTCCGATTGCTCGCGCAGGCGGCTGGCCAGGGTGGCAATGTCGTTCTTGAGCTGACTGAGCGCACCCTCGCGGTGGTCGCACAGATCCAGTTCTTTGCCGTCAATGAGCCCGCGCACATCGGCGGAGAGCCGGCGCAGTTCGCGCTTTTTTATGAACATCGGTAGCCCAGCCCCCTGACGGTTTCAATCACGCCCTCGCCCAGCTTTTCGCGCAAGCGTTTGACGTAGACGGTGAGGGTGTTGTCCTCCACAAAATTGCCCGCGTTGTCCCAGAGGGACGAGAGCAGCTGCCCCCGGCTGAGCGTCTGCCCCCGGTGCTGGGCAAAAGTGAGCAGGAGCTTGTATTCCAGCGCGGTCAGCTCTATGTCCGCACCGTTTTTGGTGACTTTGGCGGCTTTTGTGTCGATGGTCACTGCGCCCAGCGTCAGCGCGTCACTGCCGCCCACGCCGCGCCGGAGTACGGATTTCACCCGCGCCAGCAGTTCCCGCAGACGGAAGGGCTTGGTGACGTAGTCGTCCGCACCCAGATCAAAGCCGCGCACGGTGTTGGCCTCGTCGTCCACCGCCGTGAGGAAGAGGAAAGGGCAGGCCAGTCCCTGCGCCACGTCGAACCCACTGCCGTCGGGTAGCCCCAAATCCAGAATGGCCAGCGCAAAATCGCCGCCCGCCGCCGTCGCCTGTGCCACGCTGGCGAAGTGCGTCACGGCGTAGCCCTCCTGCTCCAGCGCATAAATCAGCCCGGCCGCAATAGCCGCGTCGTCCTCCACTAAGAGTATGTGCATAGCTCTCGTCCTCTCCTGCCGTCAACGCTACAGATTATACCACGGCAGAGACGAAAACGCAATGCAGAGGGCAGAGGAGAGAAGACAGAGGACAGATTTCTACCCTGTAGGGGCGAGCACAGCTCGCCCCTACAGGTATTCCCCAACGGGTAGGGGCGGCAGATTGCCGCCCCTACCCGCACGCCTCACCGTCCAACACCTATTCACTATTCACTAAACCCTATTACCTAAAAACAATCCCCCCAGCGCCTTGCCGTTGAACGGGACGAGGGGGTACAAATATCCCCGCCCGTCCACCGTGGGCGTGAAGCCCAGCACCAGCAGTTCAAACAGCAGTGCGCCCGCGAAGCCCCAGACACCCAGCACCGCCGTGGCAACCAGCAGCAGCATCCGCGCCAACTTGAATGCGTAGCCCAGCTCAAAGCTCGGTTGCGCAAAGTTGGCGATGGCCACGAACGCCATATACAGCACCACTTCTGCGTGAAACCACCCCGCCTGCACCGCCGCGTCCCCCAGCACCAGCGCACCCACCACCGCGAAGGCATTGCCCAGCGACTGCGGCGTGTTGAGGCTCGCTAGGCGCAGGGCATCGATGAGCAGCTCCACGATCAGGAACTGCGCGATGAGCGGCAGGCTCAGCTCCTTGTCCAAAATCACAAAGCGTAGCCACTCGGGCAGCACGTCCGGGTATCGACCCGCGAGCATCCACACGGGGGGCAAAAACACCGTCAGCGCAAACAAAATCAGCCGCACCCAGCGCAGATACGTCCCCACCACGGGGGCGAAATAGTAGTCGTTGGTGTTCTGCGTAAAATCCCAAAAGCCGGTGGGGATGATCATCACCGTGGGCGTGTTGTCCATCATGACGAGCACCCGCCCCTCCAGCAGCGCCGCCGCCGCCGCGTCCGGGCGTTCGGTGTAGCGCACTTTGGGCAGCGGATTCCAGCGCTGTTTTGGGACGAGCTGTTCCAGCAGGGATTGCTGCCCCATGGTGAGCGACGCGGTGCGGATGCCCTGCAGCTTTTGCGTGATTTTCCGCACTTGCGCGTCGTTTGCCGTGCCGTGCAGCGAACAGATGACCACGTCCGTTTTGGAGTCGTCGCCCACCTGCACGCGGCGCAGGGTCAGGCGGCTGTCGCGCAGGCGGCGGCGCAGGAGCGCGGTGTTGATGAGCAGGCTCTCCACAAAACCCTCGTGCGGCCCAGTGAGCACCTTGTCGTTTTCGGGCTCGCCCACGCTGCGTTCTGGGTAGGCGCGCGTGTCGCAGACGATGGCTTCGGGCAGTCCCTCCACTAGGCACACGCATTGCCCGCTGAGCACGGCGCGGGTCAGTTCGGCCAGCTCTGACGAGATGAGCGTTTCGGTGTAGGGCAAAAAACGCTCGGCCAGCGCACGGGCATCTGTGGGCAACTGCGCGACCTCGTCGGGCTTTTTGTTCAGCCAAAACGTCACGATGGATTGGAGCACAACCTCTTTGGTCATGCCGTCCAAAAAGTAGAGCATCACGCGCTTGTCGCCCAAACGCACTTCGCGGCGCAGAACGTCAAAACTCTCTCCCGTGCGCAGGTCTTTCTCCAGCGCGGCGCGGCCTTGTGTGTAATCTGTTGGCATCTTCATGGGAATATTATGCGTGCGCGGGAGGGCTACTATACGTTTTTGTAGGGGCGCAGGGAGGGATGAGGGTTCAGGATACAGGCGTGAGGTCTGTAGGGGCGGCAATCTGCCGCCCATGGTCTAGCAGAGGACAGAAATCAGAAGACAGAGGGCAGATATTTCGGGCGCAATTCTGTCCTCTGCCTCCTGAAAATGTAGGGGGCGATGTCCACATCGCCCCGTTTGTCTTCTGTAGGGGCAACCCTTGTGGTTGCCCTGCCCCTACAAACCTCGCGCCTGTAACCTCATTCCTCCTGCCTCACCAGGGCGACCATACCCGCAGGGCACAGGCAAGGGTCGCCCCTACATGCCAGAGGACAGCGAAAAGAGAGCAGATCTTCTGACGAAAATCTGCCCTCTGTCTTCTGGGTTTAGAACAAGTGGTTGAAGAAGTACTTCACGTCATCTAGGTCAGGGAAGTTGCCTTTGGTCAGTTCCGCGACGAAATCCACCACTTGGTAACCGCTCGGGAAGTTGCCCGGTAGCAGGAGCGCAAGGATAGACAGCAGACGCGCGAACCACTCCACCAGCACGTTGCCGATGCGGCCTAAGATGCCATCGCCAAAGCCTTGGAAGCCGTATTCGGGGTCGTAACCGTTGTTGTAATCGTACTCCACCAAGCCGTCAATGCCCGCTTGAATCAGCGCCATCGCTTCATCCAGTGTGGCTTGCAAGACAGTGCTAGCGCCGTTGAACTCGTTTGTATACGGAGAGCCCACCAGATCCTCTGCCGCATTCAAGGCATCATACAGGTTTTGCTGGCTCTCTTCAGTCCAGTCAGTGTAGTAGTACGCGTAGCCCTCATCGTCCCACCAGTAATAACCCAGCTGGCGATATGCTTCGCGGCGCAGGTTGAAGTATGCCTCAACGTCAGCAGTAAGGGGAACGAGACCGTCAATGGCGGCTTGGAGCTTCGCGATGGCGGCATCAATCGTGGCTTGCGGGATGATCGGGTAGCCGCTTTCCCAGTCGTTGATTTGTTCATCGAGCAACGCACGCGCTTCATCGATCGCTTCCTTCAACGCCAACTCTGTGCCATCGGCATACAGGAAAGGAAGGAAGATTTCTTCGTAGTATTCTTCCCCAGTTTCATCGTCCCAGTACCAGTCTTCGTACCAAACGCCCAGCAGATACTGCGCAGTGTAGTACAGATCCTCAAGCTCGCCATAGACGGTATGCGAGGGAACGTTTTTGGTCACTACGTTGGACGTGACAGGCACTGAGCCTTCCGTAGTCACCGTGACGGTACAGGAGATTTTGTAGACACCAGGTGTCAGAGTGAATTCCAGAAAGCGCCCAGAGCCGGTGATTTCTGTGTCTTCACCGTCTTCGTCTAGAACTGTCCACTTGTACGTGACCAAGCCGTCCAGATCTTGCAGGGCGGGGAAGGTGTTGGCAACAGCGAAGTAATGCGCATTGTCTTCCCAGTAGCCGATGTACTCTAGTGAGACTTCAACGGCCACTTGTTGTAGCGGCGCGGCGAAGGCGAGGATGGAGAGGCTCCCGAGAAGGAGCAGGACGCTCAGCAGGATGCTGAGGCTGCGGGTGAGGGTCTTTTTCATGTTCAACCTCCAAATGTGGTTTGTGGACTGCAGGCACAAGGTCATGTCGCACTTCCGTCATTGATTATACACCTTTTGTTCGCAATAGTCAATCATTTTTGGACAGATTTGCAAAAAAAATTCATATATTTTGCGCAGAGCGTTTTTATGTGGATAGACTGAAAGCGCCGGGCAGATTTTATCACAAAATCTGCCCGGCATTTGATGTCTTCTGGTAAATCAGCGGGCGAGCGCAGCTCGCCCCTACAGGGATGAGGGTTCAGGCATGAGGCGTGAGGCTGTAGGGGCGGCAACCTGCCGCCCGTTGGGGTATACGAGAACAAGGGGCGACCGTGAACGGTCGCCCATAAAACAATTGTACATTGTCAATTGAGTCCCTCTAAAAACCTACGCAAAGCGGAGGAAATATGGTATAATGAGAGGGAAATTAGAAGGCGCAGGGGGCGCAAAATGCAGTATTCATTCTTC
>JAISJQ010000034.1 GCA_031261445.1 Oscillospiraceae bacterium
CCATTCATGACGATTTTGGGCCAGCATCGTGATGAAATCGCGCAAAACGCCGCAGAAACCCGATTCGCATAGCATTAGATCGTTTTGAACTGGGGGTAATTAGAGGGAGTCAATTGTCACCAATGTCTCGCCCTAGGTCGCAGCTGTAGAGCCACTCAATTTTGTCGCCCGTTTGGACGGGGACAGAGTTACTCCCGCCGCTGGGGAAGACGCCGTTTACGCGGTATTCCCAGCCGGAGAGTGCGCCGCAATCGAACTCGTAGAGGTTCGCGATGCCCTCAATATACGCGCCGGTTTTGCCGACGCCGGGGGTGAACTCCAGCGGAATTTTGGCGGTCTTCATCTCCCGCTTGAGCAAATCAAACACACTCTCGCCCGTCACAAAAGAGACTTTTTTTGTGGCAAAGATGACCCCGTCTGCAGGCAAAATGTCTCGCTTGGCGGGGTCGAGTTTGTCGAAATTGTTGAGTGCTGTGTCACAGCGCACCGCGAGGATGCACGTGCCCTCTTCGCAAACGATCTCCTCTTTTTCTATGCGACTGGTGGCGGGAACGCTCGGCTCAGCGGGCAGTTCGGGCGCGGAGGGCGTCATAAAATACGCCGCCGCCAGCACGGCCAGAATGGCCACGCTGCACAGCAGGATTTTCGCCCATGGGGGCATTCGATTTTGCGCGTTCATGCTTTCAACCTTTGGGATGGTGATGCCTACCTCTGCGGCGGGGTCAAGGTGATGGTGATGATCTCTGGCCGATTGAAAATGCGCGGCACGGGGGTGGATTCCCGCGCCAATCCCCGGCTGACAATCAGCTGCGTGTTGTCCCAGACATAAGAGCCGTTGGTATACTTCGGGAACAAGCCTTGGTTGGGCGCGAGCAGTCCGTTTTCCAGCACAAAGGGGACGCGCCATTGCCCGCCGTGCGCGTGCCCGGCCAGCACAAGATCTGGTTTCAACGGCAAAAACTCGTTCATGCGCTCAGGGCGGTGCGAGAGGAGAACGGTGAATTCCGCGGGCTGGACGGCGGCGGCTAGAGCGTTGAGCTGCTGGGCATAGGGGTGGGCGCGGGTCGCGAAGTGGTCAACGTCTGGGTCGTCCAGACCGCAAAGGCGGATGTGACTACCGCGCACAGACAAGACTTCGCTCGTGCCCTCTAAGACTTTCACGCCGTGCGTGCGCAGGATGTCTTTGAACGCATCGGCTTGTCCGCTCCAGAATTCGTGGTTGCCAGAGACATAGTAGCAGGGGTATTTCGCCGCCACAGCGGTGACGAACGTGGTCGTGTTGTCTGGCGGCAGATCGCTGTCGAAAATGTCGCCGCAGAGCACGAGCGCGTCGGGCTGCTCTTGATCAATCGCACGCAGGAGTTTGGTTTGTCCACTGCCATAAGCGCAGGCGTGTAAATCGGTCACCAGCACAAGCTTGATTTCTCCGCCCAGCTTGTCGCTCTCTATCACAAACGGGCGTACCGACAGGCTGGTGTTGAGCGCGAGCGTCAGGGAAACGATTTGCGCCAGTAGCAACAGGGGGATGCCGACCATGAACTTTGCGTGCCGCGTTTTGTGGCGTGTGGCGAGCATGGTGACAAGCAACGCGGCAGAGCCGCCCAACAGCGCAAGCACCCAGAGTGTGCGCTCTCGCACCCGCCGCGTGTGTTTTCGGGCGGCCTTTTTGTCGTGTATCGTCACGAAAACCGCCAGCAAACTCACAGCGGCGAGATAGAGCAGCGGCAAATATTTCATCGTTCCCTCCCCTGTCCGCGCGTGGTGCATAGTGTACCACATTGGACGACAAATGTAAAGTGCAGTTTACAATGAACAATTGGTTGTAGGGGCGGCAATCTGCCGCCCGTTGATTCCTTGAAACACTACATTCCACACGGGCGACCGGGGACGGTCGCCCCTACAAATCTGCATTTTTCGCGCACAGACCTTGACAATGCGGCGAAAAATAGGTACAATATACAGGCGCATCTGGACCATTAGCTCAACGGTCAGAGCTCCCGGCTCATAACCGGTCGGTTCTAGGTTCGAATCCTAGATGGTCCACCAGTGAGGTTTGAGGAATGAGGCGTGAGGGATGAGGCCTGTACCCGCACGCCTCATAGTTCTATTTGACGCAAAATCTAGCCTCTAGTCTCTACGATCTAGCATCTAGCTAGCTAAGGAGTATCTTATGCAAAAGTATGTTTGTTCCCTCTGCGGCTGGGTTTATGACCCCGCCCTCGGCGATGAGGACGGCGGCATCGCGCCCGGCACGGCGTGGGAGGACGTCCCCGAAGACTGGGTGTGCCCCCTGTGCGGCGCGGCGAAGGCGGATTTCGAGCCAGAAGACTAACGCCGATTGAACCCGGCTTGTGGGGTGCAACACGCACAGGCTTAAGGTTTTCTATGCGTTTGTTCTCTCGTGCACGGCGCAAACGGTTTTGCGTGAATACAAGCGAATATCTCCAAAAACAGAAGAAAACATGCCGGTAAATTAAAATAAACGAAAAAAGTGCTTGACAGGGCGCACAAAGTCTGTTAAACTATACAGGCTAAAACAAGAACGGAGGATTCCCCATGTCTACATTCATGCCGAAGGCGGCGGATATTGCGCGGCAGTGGTACGTCATCGACGCCGCGGGCAAGCCCCTCGGGCGCGTGGCCGCACAAGCCGCAACGCTTCTTCGCGGCAAGCACAAGCCCACCTTCGCCCCCCACGCCGATTGCGGCGACTGCGTCATCATCCTCAACGCCGCTGACGTTGTCCTCACGGGCAAAAAGCTTGAGCAAAAAACCTACTACCACCACACCGGCTACATCGGCAACCTCAAAGAGGTCAAGTACAGCAAAATTCTCAAAGAGCGCCCCGAATTCGCCGTGGAGCTGGCCGTCAAGCGTATGCTCCCCGCCACCACCCTCGGTCGGCTGGGCATGACCCGCCTGCGCGTCTATCGCGGCAGTGAACACGAACAATCCGCCCAAAATCCCACTCCTTGGACTGAGTGGGGCAAAAACAACCTGTAAGGAGGACTGAGCCATGTTTGACAGCAATCCCTATTTCTACGGCACAGGCCGCCGCAAGCAATCCGTCGCCCGCGTGCGCGTGTATCCGGGCACGGGCAATATCACCATCAACGACCGTGCCATCGACGACTACTTCGGTCTGGAGACGCTCAAGCTCATCGTCCGCCAACCGCTGGTGTTGACCGAAACGGGCGAGAAGTTCGACATTGTCTGCCGTGTAAACGGTGGCGGCGTGACGGGTCAAGCCGGCGCGATCCGCCACGGGCTGAGCCGCGCCCTGTTGCTGTATGACGCAGAACTGCGCCCCGCGCTGAAAGCCGCAGGCTTCCTGACCCGCGACCCACGCATGAAGGAGCGCAAGAAGTACGGCCTCAAAGCCGCCCGCCGCGCACCCCAGTTCAGCAAGCGCTAAGCGCAACTTGTTTGCACAAAAGCCGCCCCGAGGATTCGGGGCGGTTTTTTTGCGCGAAAAATGCGCCAAATGCCCATTTCTGTGGTATAATAGAGGGCACAGGAGGCGATGGAATGGACACATACGCACAGACGCTGGCACTTTGGCGGGGCTACCGCATCCAGACGGCGGGGGATATTGACCTGCGTCTGGACAATTTTCGGGTGCTGTTCGCGTACAATTCTGGCAAGATTGAGAACGATGCTATCCGCTATCACGACACGCGGGAGATTTTTGAGAACGGTCGCGTGCTAAATTTTTCGGGGCATCCACGCGTTCTTTTCGAGCTGGAAAATCAGCGGCTGTGCTATGAGTTTCTGAAAGAGAAAATCGCCGCACGCGTGCCGCTGCGTTTGGCACTCATCCGCGAGATCCACGCCGTGCTCACGGCGGGGACGTATGACGAGCGGCGCTTTGTGCAGCAGGGCGAACGCCCGGGCGACTTTAAGCGGCACGACTATGTCACGGGCCGCGCGGAAGTGGGTTCTCTGCCAGAGACGGTGGAAACGGACTTGCAAGAGCTGTTGGACGCGCTGGCCGACTATGCCGACCGGGACACGCTGAAAGTCGCGGCCTATTTTCACGCGCGTTTCGAATACATCCACCCCTTTGCCGACGGCAACGGGCGCGTGGGGCGCACGCTCCTGAACTACTTCCTCATGACGCAGGGACACCCGCCCATCGTCATCCACAACGAGGACAAGGCCGCCTATTACGCCGCACTGGAAGCCTATGATGAGGCGGAAGACCTTGTGCCCATGCACGATTTCCTTATGCGCCAGACCGTGAAAACATGGCAGAAGATGCTGGCGCGAGTAGTCACACGTGAAGATTTCTGACGAAAGAGCGATTGTTTTTGGCGCATGGATTGCCGCCAAAACTTTGTCACCACATTGTAAACAGAATGACATGAAAAGCCCTTGCAAAGCGCCTATTTATCTGCTAGAATACCAACACATACTTCAGCAAAAAGAAAGCGGGTTTGCCATGAAAAAGAAGACCCTGTGGATCGTCGGGATTGCCGTCGCGTTGGTGTTGGTCGTGGGTGGACTGATCGCCTATAGCATGAGAACGACCTGTCGCCTTACCTTTTCACCGAGCACAACAACGCCCGCCGTTTCGCTGACCACCGAACCCAAAACCTCTGCCCCCACCACCACCGCGCAGCCCACCGATCCCCCGCCCGTCACCGATCCCCTGCCCACGGCGTTTGTGGACACGGCGGCGTATGGGTCGCTGCCGAAGGATTTTGCGCAAATCAAGGACAACGTCACGTGGGTCGTCGAGCCGCGTCTGCTCTATGACGAGATTGTCTACGCACAGATTTTCTGCGCTTGGTATAATAACGAGAGCCGCAACTACAAACTCTCACCGCAGGACATCATCGCTGGCAAAAACAAAGTGGTTGAAATTGCCCCGCCTGGCTATGACGCCCCTTGGATGGCCTATGACCGCACGACAAAGCAGTGGGGGGTCTCTGGTGTCCCTTCCTTTATCTGCGATTCTCTCAAAAAGGCGATGGAGCGTAGCGGGAACACCAAACACGTGCTCTTCCCTGTCACCAGCGTTACGTTTGGGAAAGCGGCGGTCGATGGCGAAGTGGAGCTAGAAGACCACAGAAAATACGCTTGGGCGACCGCCAAGGGGTTGTTGACGAACTTCATTTACGACGACTTTGACCGCTATTATTTCGACGGCACACCCGCCGTGAAGCAGGGCGACAAGTGGGGCTTTGTGGACAACAGCGGCAAAACGGTCATCCCCTTCCTGTTCGATGGCGCGGTGAGCATCGACGCCACCCACGCCTTCGTCCAGTGGGGCGGCCGCTGGGGTGTCATTAAAAAGGTGGCGTAAATTTTGTAGGCAATCTACGCACCCATCGCCTCGAAAACTTCGGGGCGGTGGTGATTTTTGCAAAAAATGTGCAAGATGCTTGCAAAACTTTCCAAAGTGTGCTATAATTGATATATTATCCAAATTTTAGCATTTTGGAGGTGAATATGCCCGTAGGAACAGTTGTGGACAAGCCTGTTTTCGTTTCTCACAGCTCGGAAAATGGCGAGATTGCAATCGCGATTTGTGAGTTCCTTAATCGAGTTGGCTGTCCGTATGCCAATGTCTTCTGCACCTCGATGCCGCCGTGTAAACCTCGTCTAAACATGCCAATGGAAGACTTGCTGAAAACGGCAAGAGAGTCTGCAACATTTGCAATCCTGTCCTGCTGTGATGAATACCAAAAAAGCCCCGACTGCATAGAGGAGACACAGCACTTTAAGAAGAACCTTAATGCGAAAAAAATCGTTTGCTTCTTTCATCCATCATTTAACTTCAACACCGATCACTACAAATTAAGCAAACTGTTCGGTATAGAACTGAAAAAATCTAAGAGAGTAACATTGAAATCATCGATGTTGGATTTGGCCGATATGCTTTCTAGGGCGAAGTTAATTATCAAAGATGACAAAGCAATTAACTGGGCGATTGATAAGTTCGTCGAGGACATTGAACGTCTGGTGGCATAAATCACTTGCTCCCAGAGTACAATATGGAGGATAAAACATGCCAGCAAAAACAGTTCGAAAACCAAAAGTGACAATACCGATGGTGGAACAAATGCAAATTGTTTATATTTCTCACACTGCATCGACTGCGAAAGCGGCTGAGGCAATTGTCGACTTCCTTGTGCGTTTGGGCTTGCGATGGGATGAAATGGTTTGTTCGTCCATTCCTCCAGTTGCTCCGCCTGAAGAAAACGCTCAAGAATGGCTAGATGAAAAGAAAGAAACAACTGGGCTTGTGCTCGCAGTCGCTTCTGAAGATTCAAAGACTTCTGCAGACTTCAAATGTGAAATTCAGCATTTCCAAGTCGAAACAAAGCCAATCGTCAGCTTTTTTGTGCCTGGATATGATTTTAGGGATGACCCGATCGGTCTGGGGCGTTATCTAGGCATCAAATTGGATGGCGATAAAAATCGACTGCATTACGCTTTGGCAGAATTAGCGGCACTCGTTGGCAAAGCACTTGACAAAGAAATCAATCCTGTTGAGTTGCTTTGGGCGATTGAACGATTCATAGAAGACATTGAAAAGCTGAAAATGCCCGCCTAAATGCCTTCTTTTCGTTCGGTCTTGCCCGGGCGTTTGTTTTGTGTTCCCGTCTCGGAAACTGAAATGAAACCTGCGGGGGCGACAACGGGTCGCCCCCGCGTTTGATATCGTGACAAATTCGCAAAAACCGATTGACGCACGCACCCGTTTTATGGTATAATGAAGTATCGTTTTAGAGAATGGGATAAAAGTGCGTTTTCTAGACACGATAGACGAATTTCTAGGAGTAATCATGGAAGCGTTAATCAAAGATTTGATTCCTCGCATTTTCTCACTACTCATTGGAGGCATCATGGGCATTCTTTCCTTCTTCGCGCCGAACACCTACTTATCCGAAACCGCGTTCGCGGGGCGGGCTTGGTTCGACAAAGCACCCAGCGAAAACGCCGCCGTCAAACTGGGCGTCCTGCCCACGGAACGCCAGCTCCTGCAAGCGGAAAACGACGTCTACGCCTTCTTCCATTTCGGCATGAACACCTACACCGACACCGAATTGGGCACGGGCAAGGAAGACCCCGCGCTGTTCAATCCCACCGCGCTGGACACCGACCAATGGGTCAAGACCGTTGCGGACGCGGGCTTCACGGGCGCAATCATCACCGCCAAACACCACGACGGCTTTTGCCTATGGCCGAGCGCCTACACCGAGCACTCCGTCAAGAACAGTGGCTACAATGGTGACGTGGTCGGCGAATTTGCCGCATCGTGTCGCAAATATGGCATTAAATTCGGCGTGTATCTCTCACCGTTTGACGAAAATGCCGAAAATTTTGGACAGGGTGACGCGTATAATGACTACTACGTGGCACAGCTGACGGAACTGCTGACCAACTACGGCGAGGTGTTCGAGGTTTGGTGGGACGGCTTTATCACCGATGAATACAAAGGTAAGCAGACCTATGACTGGAATCGCTGGATCGCCACCGTGCGCCAATATCAGCCAGACGCGAGCACGGCCATCGGTCCGCCCGAGCCAGACGTGGCGTGGGTCGGCAACGAGAGCGGATCTTCGGGCGGCAACGTGAGCAGTGTGCGCTACCGCAACAACAAGTGGATCTGGGCGCGTAGCGAGTGTGACACTTCTATACACAATGGCTGGTTCTATCACGAAAACGAGAGCCCCCTCTCGCTCAAGCGTCTGAAAGAAATCTACTACGATTCCGTGGCGCAAAACTGCGGCTTGCTGCTGAATATTCCCCCCTCCCCCGCCGGCGGGATTGACGCGCGGGACATCCAGCGCATCGCTGAATTCGGCGACTTCGTGCGCTCTGTGACCGCCCATCCCCTTACGCCGACCAGCATCACCGTGCGCGGCAAGGATGCCGACCGTGCGCGTGCGATTCCACAAGTTATCACAGACGACAGCACCGCCGTCCCGTTCGCGGACGATGAATATATCGTGGACATCCAGCTCGACAGCGTGCAGAAAATCGAGCACATGGTCATCCGCGAGGACGTAAAAAACACGGGCGAGCGCATTGAACACTACACGCTGTACGCGCTCTACGGCGGCAAATATGTCCAAGTGGGCGAGGGGCGTGCCGCGAGCAACAAGGGCATCCTCAAGCTCCCCACGAAAATCTTCCCCATCAAAAGCGACCGCTACCGTCTGGTCATTGACCAAGCCAAGGCCGCGCCATCGCTAAAATTCTTGGGCTTCTATGGGTGAGCCATCACCCTGCTAAGAAAGAGCACCCCCGCTTTGGTAGGGGTGCTTTTTTGTGCTGTACACTTGTTTTTGGGCTTGTTGACAAAATATCGTAAAAAAATTCCTTGCATTTTGCGGGCTTTTTCACTATAATTTCTTTTGAGAGGGGCGTACATCATGAACTGGATTGAATCGCTGACAAAGGCCATCGACTACATTGAGCAACACTTGACCGATGCAATTGACGCGGACGAGTTGTCGCGCCAAGTCTATTCGTCAAGTGCGCATTTTCAGCTGATTTTCCATATCGTGATGGGTCTGACCGTCGGCGAGTATATCCGCAACAGGCGGCTGAGCTTAGCCGCCCAAGATTTGCTGCGGTCGGGCGAGAAAATCAAGGACATCGCCGCGCGTTATCAATACGATTCGCAGGAGGGTTTCTCCAAGGCGTTCACACGCTTTCACGGCATACCGCCGTCCAAGGCATCGCAGGACAATGTCAAATTCTTCCACCCGCTCACCATCAATATTTCCATTCAAGGAGGCTTTATCATGGCAAAGACAAACAGATTTATGGACGATTTCTACTGGAACGACATGGACGCAGGGAAATACGCGAAACTCTCGCCCGCGAAAAAACATCAACGAATTGTCACATGGGCGCTCAAGGCAAGAGGGCAGAACCCGCTTGTCTTCGACAGCGTGAGCGCATGGATTCTGGACGATGCCGAGTGGACGGCGGACAAGCTGGCGGAAAACGAGCAGATTTTGCTGCACGGCGTGCTCGCGCGGTTCAAGGAACAGAACGCGAAGCTGCGCACGTGGCTAAAAGAACTCGAGCCGTCTGGCGTGGTGAACGCCGCCGTGTTCACCGCGCTTGATCGCTTTGACCGCGAGTTGTCTGGCGATCTGCGCGATGCTGGCCCAACAGCCGATGTCAGCCTAAAAGCCGTCGTTGGGCAGATGTTCACGCGCTTTTCCGTCATGCGCGAGCGCGACACGCGCCGGCTCATCGCGGGCAACCAAACGGGGGCTTTCGGCACGGACAACCAAGGTTTCGTGGGCTATATCAACTTTTTGGAAAACAGCGATGCGGCGGTGCAGTGGGCACTGTTTATGCCGGGCGTTGTCGCAAAGCAGCAAAAGAGATTTTCGGTCGCGAGCTTTGAATACAGAAAGATGCCCGCAATGCGCTTCATCGGGCAAGAATCTGAGTGGAACAAGAAGAAAAAGCGTCCGTTCCTCGACAGAGATGCGACTTTCCGAACACTTGACACATTGTCGAATTACAAATCGGGCTTCGACTACGACGTTTGTTTTACGCACCATTACGGCAAGGACGTGGACATTGAGCGGAATCACGACTTTTGGGGGCGATTTTTCCAAGCGGACACCCCCGTGCCTGAGGGCTTTGTGCATTTTGACTTTGTGCCTGAAAGCGATGACAAGGCAGGTGCGCCATATCTTTCGCAATTTGCGTTCGCCGTTTTCAAGGGGAACATGAAGGCTATGCACGCCAGCAGGGGCTACGATCTCAACGCGATGTACGATGTGACGCGCAATATCATGCTCGGTCAGGGCGTGAACATTCCATACCCCGCCAAGTACTGGACTGCCGAGGTTTTCCTCGACGGCTACGGCAATTGGAGCACGGCGTTAATGTTCAGCGCAGATCTTGAAAATTAACGTGCGCCGCAAAAGGTAACGTAGAAAAAGCACCCCGCTTTGGCAGGGTGCTCTTTTTTGTGTGCTGTTAGACCGTGGGGACGGGCAGATTCGGGATGCCGACCGGATCGTCTTCCAGATTCATGGCGAAACCAAACCATTTGGCCACGTTGCGCCAAACGATGTCCCAGGTCTCGTTCTTGAAGATCGTCGCCAACGAGCTGGCGATGAACTGGAATGCATCCGCGATGAAACGGTTCATGTCGACCCAGTCCAGATTGGGCTCTTGGATAAGGCTACTGAAATCCATGATGTATACCTCCTTGTATGATGGCGGTCACGCGCGAGCGTGGCGGCTCCAATGTTATTATAGCACAACCCAAAGGCGCGTTATTTCTCAAACAGAAAAATGCCGAATTTTATTGGGACATTTATTGCCCAGAGCGCACCAGACCCAACAGAAGATCGAACACCGAATCCATTTTCGCATCGTTCAAGTACTCTTTAAGTGCCTGAAAAATAAATTCCAGCAATTCCCCGATGCTTTGAAACATGTCAGCCGCCTCCTGTCCGATTGTGAGAGGAGGGCAACGAATGTGCCACTCCACCTCTTCTGTTCACAGTATAACACAGTGCAGCGCGATTATGTTTCCGTAAAAGAAAAAAGTGAGAAAAATTATGCTTTTCCGCGCAAATAGGCGTTCCCGGCCACGCGCTGCGCCGCGCCAAATAGTTCCAGTTCCGTCAGTGCCGCCATCACTTCCCCAATGGGCGAAGCTAGCGTGCGGGCGAGCGCGTCCGCGCCCTGCGCCTCATCGCCCAAGAGTGCAAACACACGCTGTGCCCCCGCTGAGCAGGCGTCAGCGGACACGACCGTTTGCGCCGCACTGGGCGCGAGTGTCTCTTCGCGCGGCTGTTTTTCGTAGGGTGTGTACGGGGCTTGCGGGACTGTTTCCACGGGCGTTGTCGTATCTGTGCCTTTTTTGCGCACGGTCTTTTTGCGGGGCGATTCTTTGGGCGGAATGTAGTCCGGCGCGTGCGCCAGCACGGTGTCCGCCCGCGCCAAATCCACCACGCCGGGGTAGCGCAACGCGTAGTCCTCCAGCACGTCAAACGCCGAAAAAACGGCCTTTGCGCCCTCGCGGATGAGCTTGTTTGAGCCATTGTTGGTGCTGGTGCTGATGTCGCCGGGCACGGCGAACACGTCGCGTCCCTGCTCCAGTGCTTGCCCCGCGGTGATCAAACTGCCCGACCGCTCCCCCGCTTCAATCACCAGCACGCCGCGACTCATGCCGCTGATGATGCGGTTGCGGATGGGGAAATTCTGCGGTCTGCCCTGTGATCCGGGCACAAACTCCGTGATGAGCACGCCGCTTTGGCTGATGCGCTGGCGCAAGGGCGCGTTTTCCATGAGGTATCGCGCGTCCAACCCCGTGCCCAGCACGGCGACGGTTTTCGCGCCAGCCGCCAGTGCGCCCTCGTGGGCGGCGGAATCCACACCCAGCGCACCGCCGCTGACGATCAGTGCCCCCGCGCCCGCCAGCGAAACGCACAGTCGGTTGGCGATTTTGCGGCTGCGATAGCTCACGTTGCGCGTGCCCACCACGCCCAGCGGCATGGGGTGGCGCAGCACATCGCTCTCTCCTTGGCAGAACAGCGCCAGCGGCGGCGCACCAATGGCACGCAAAAGCGGCGGGTAGTTGCCGCTCTCGGGCGTGAGGATTTCCCAGCCTTTGGCGGCGCACGCGCGAATGAGCGGCGCAAAGTCTTTGGGCGCGGCGTCACGCATTTTCGTCAGCTGGCGTGGCGTGAACGCGCCGCTCATGGCACGCGCCGTCTGGGATGCCGACCACACGGCCTGCGCCGTCCCAAACGCCGCCAGCATGTCCGCCGTGTTTGCCCCCGCGCCCATGGCGTCTTGCAGCCAGAGCCAGTATGCCGCTGTGCCCAATGTGCGCTCCTTTGCTAGGTTTTAGGTGTTAGAAGACAGAGGGCAGAATTGCGCCTGAAGATCGGTTTCTGCCGTCTGACTTCTGCCCTCTGTTAAACGGGCGGCAGATTGCCGCCCCTACAGATGAATGGAGAATTAAACAGTGTTTGCCTAACGCCTAACTGCCGCGCGGACCGTCTCGGCGATGGTCTTCGCGTCCAGACCGTAGCGGCGGAGCATCTCCAGCGCGGGGCCGGAACGACCAAAGGTATCGCGCACGCCCACGCGGTGCACGGGCACAGGCGATTTCTCGCTCACCAGTTCCGCCACGGCAGAGCCCAGACCGCCGATGATGTTGTGCTCCTCCGCCGTGACCAACACGCCCGTTTGTGCGGCGGCGGCCAGCACGGCCTCTTCGTCCAGTGGCTTGATGGTGTGGATGTTCAGCACAGCCGCACTGATGCCCTCGCTCTCTAGGTTCGCCGCGGCCTCCAGTGCCGCCGCCACCATGAGCCCCGTGGCGATGATGGTCACGTCCGTGCCCGCACGCAGGGGGACGGCCTTGCCGATCTGGAAGTCGTAGTCCTCGGCGTTGACGCGCGGAACGGCCAGCCGTCCAAAACGCAGGTACACCGGGCTTTGCAGCTTTGCCGCCGCGAACACCGCCGCGCGTGCCTCCACGTCGTCCGCCGGGTTGAGGATGGTCATGCCCGGGATGGTGCGCATGAGGGCAATGTCCTCACAGCACTGGTGGCTCGCGCCGTCCTCGCCCACGGAGATGCCCGCGTGCGTCGCGCCGATGTTCACGGGCAGTGCCGGGTAGCCGATGGAATTGCGTATCTGCTCAAACGCCCGCCCGGCGGCGAACATGGCGAAACTGCTGGCAAAGACGGTATAGCCCGCCGTGCTCAAGCCTGCGGCGATGCCCACGAGGTTGGCCTCGGCGATGCCTGCGTCAAAAAAGCGGTCGGGGTAAGCCTTGGCGAAAACGCTGGTCTTGGTGGCAGCGGCCAGATCGGCATCGAGCACCACCAGTTTCGGATCGATCGCGCCCAGCTCGGCCAGTGCCGCGCCATAGGCGTCACGGGTTGCAATGGTAGCCATAATAAGTCAGCCCTCCAATTCGTTGAGTGTGCTTGTCAGTTCGGCGACGCCTTGGGCGTATTGCTCATCGTTGGGTGCGCTGCCGTGCCAATTGACATTGTTTTCCATGAATGAGACACCCTTGCCCTTCACCGTCTTGGCGACGATGACAGTCGGTTGCCCCGCGATGGTGGACGCCTCGGCAAATGCCTGTTCAAGCTGGTCATAGCAGTGGCCGTCTATCTCGATGACATGCCAGCCAAAGGCCGTAAACTTTTCGCCGATGGGGTAGGGCGAGTTGACCTCCACAATCGTGCCGTCGATTTGCAGGTTGTTGTTGTCCACAATTGCCACGAGATTATCGAGCTTTTTGGCGGCGGCAAACATGGCCGCCTCCCAGACTTGCCCCTCTTCAATCTCGCCATCGCCCAAGAGCGTGTAGACTTTCCAGTCGTCGCCGCCGATTTTCGCCGCCAACGCCATGCCCACCGCCGCGCTGATGCCCTGTCCCAGTGAGCCGGTGGACATATCCACGCCGGGCGTGTAGTGCATGTTGGGATGCCCCTGCAAGTGGCTATCCGGGTGGCGCAGGGTGGCCAGATCCGAGAGCGGGAAATACCCGCGCACGGCCAAAGCGGCGTAGAGCCCCGGCGCGGCGTGCCCTTTGCTCAGCACGAATCGGTCGCGCTTTTCCCAGTCGGGCTTTGCGGGGTCAATGCGTAGCACCTCTTGATAGAGATAGGTCAGGATGTCCAGTGCGCTCAGGCTACCGCCGGGATGCCCGGATTTGGCACGCCAAACGCCTTCCAGCGCGGCAAGACGCGCACGGGTCGCCAGTGCCTGCAGGCGACTTTTTTTGGTCAGTTCCAAGGTGTTCTCTCCTTTTGGTTTGGTGATCGTGTATATTGTACAATAAATGGGTGGAAATTGCAAGACGGGGAGAAGGGAAATGCGGTAGCTGTGGCCAAAAAGTCAAAAACACTTGACAAAGTAGAAAAATGTGGTATAATAAAGACGACACAGGTGTTGGTGCACCTGTGTCGTCGGCACGACCGTATAGACGGTTGCGTCCCCGAGTGATTTACCGAAGTAAACCGCCGCGCGAGACTTGCGGCGGTTTACTTCGTTTTATTGGAACGAAGCGAGAGGATGTACCCAGTCGCGAAGATCAAGATTAACATGACCATCGCCAATGTGTTGTCCATGCGCATTCCCCCTTTCCGAACGTTCGGCACTCGTGAGAGTGCTCGAGA
>JAISJQ010000035.1 GCA_031261445.1 Oscillospiraceae bacterium
CCATTCATGACGATTTTGGGCCAGCATCGTGATGAAATCGCGCAAAACGCCGCAGAAACCCGATTCGCATAGCATTAGATCGTTTTGAACTGGGGGTAATTAGAGGGAGTCAATTGTCAATTGTTAATATTGTCTAAGCAACCTCAATCGAACCGACGAAATAGGCGTCTTTGGGCGAGCGTAGCGTAATCTTGCGGATTTTGTCTGGCTCTGGCGCGACGATGTTGAGGTTCTCATCCTGACTAAAGCCGTTGGCCGGCAGATAGGCCACGGTCAACACGATGGATTTGGATTTTTGGTCAATGGCCGTCACGCGCGGGATATACAGCGGCTCAATGGCCGTGATGGGCACAATATACACCTGCTTGGTTTTGTTGTAGGTGAACACATAGCTCCCGTTGTCGAGCGTGGAGTGGACGGGGACGGCATCCGTGCCAAAGAGGATGCCAAAGTTTTTCTCCACGTCCCCTTGCGGAATCTCCAAACCTGCGCCGCCGTCAATTTCCACGGTGGGGTAGGTGTCGGTCTGTAGGTTGGATTGTAGCAGTCGCCAGATGGCCGCATCCAGCAATTGGGTGGGGTCGGCCTGCGCCACATCGTCAAACGTGTCGGGGTCGTTGCGCACCACGCAGGCCAAAAACTCTTCGTATTCCGCGCGTTTGCTGGCGTCGCCGAACAAGTTTTGCACGCTGCCCGTCGCCAACTGAATCAAATTGCCCGCGCCCACCAACGCCAGCAACACCACCACCAAGCCCACGATAAAGGGAACAATGCGCTTTTTTTCTCCGGCCGCCATGCTTCATCACATCCAAGCTCTATGTTATTACCTGATGATTATACCAAAAGTCGAGACCATAGTCAATAGCAGAAGGCAGAGGTCAGAGGACAGACGGCAAATTTCCCGCCGTTATTCTGTCCTCTACCCTCTGCCCTCTAGAACTATACTCGCTCAAATTCGCCCTTGCCTGTGCCGATGGAGTGCTTGACGCGGTCGCGCACTTCGGCGGTTTTGGCATCGTTGAAGCGGTCGAGCGTACCCACCAGATAGCCCGTGATGCGGCGGATGCGCTCGAAACCGGGGTCGCCCTCGTCCTCTTTGCGGTGGCACTTGGGGCACTCATCGTTGATGATGCCCGTAAAGCCGCACTGCGGGTCGCGATCCACCGGGTGGTTCACCGAACCATAGCCGATGCCGCTTTCGGCCATGCAACGGATGACCGCCTCGAAGGCCTCCAGATTCTGCGTGGGGTCGCCGTCCATCTCTACATAGCTGATGTGCCCGGCGTTGGTCAGCGCGTGATAGGGCGCTTCCAAGCGGATTTTATCGAAGGCACTGATGGGGAAATACACCGGGATGTGGAAACTGTTGGTGTAATATTCCCGATCCGTCACACCGGGGATTTCGCCGAACTTTTTCTTGTCGCTCTTCACAAAGCGACCGCTCAAGCCCTCGGCGGGGGTCGCCAGCAGAGACCAGTTGTAGCCCGTGCGCTGCGCCTCGTCGTCCATGCGGTCGCGCATGTGCCCCACGATGGACAGCCCCAGATTCTGGGCGCGGGCACTCTCGCCGTGGTGTTCGCCGATGAGGCTCTTCAGTGCTTCCGCCAGACCGATGAAGCCCACCGACAGCGTGCCGTGCTTGAGGATCTCGCGCACTTCGTCGTCCCCGGCCAGTTTGTCCGCGCCGATCCACAGCCCCTGCCCCATCAGGAACGGATAGTTGCGTACGCGGCGTTTCGCTTGGATTTCGTACCGCTCCATGAGCTGGTCAATGCACAGGTCAATCTTGCGGTCGAGTTCCGCAAAGAACGAATCGATGTCGCCGTGGGCGCGAATGGCAATGCGCGGCAGGTTGATGGAGGTGAAGCTCAGGTTGCCGCGCCCGCCCGTGGTCTCTTGCGTGGGGTCGAAATTGTTGCCGATGACGCGGGTGCGGCAGCCCATGTAGGCCACCTCCGTGTCGTAGTCGCCCTCTTTGTAGTACTGGGCATTGAAGGGCGCATCCATGAACGAGAAGTTGGGGAAGAGACGTTTGGCGCTCACGCGCATGGCCAGCTTGAACAGGTCGTAGTTGGGGTCGCCCTCGTTGTAGCTGATGCCCGCCTTGACGCGGAAAATCTGGATGGGGAAGATGGGCGTTTCGCCGTTGCCCAGACCGTCTTCCGTGGCCTCAAGGAGCGAGCGCATGACCAGCCGCCCCTCGGGGGAGGTGTCGAGCCCATAGTTGATGGACGAAAAGGGAATCTGCGCCCCCGCGCGGGAGTGCATGGTGTTCAGGTTGTGCACCAGCGCTTCCATGGCCTGAAAGGTGGCGCGTTCGGTCTCTTTGCGGGCGTTCGTCCGCGCGAAGCTCTGCACTTTCTGCGCATCTGCCGCGCTCAACTTCAGCTTTTTCTGCAGGAATTTCAGCTCCGCCTCGGCGTAACCATTGTCATCGCCCAAGACGGGATTTTTTTCGAGTTCCTTGGGGATCGATGCCGCCAGTTTGTCGGCGTTTTCTGTCTCAAACAGCAACTCCAGACCCTTGGCCAGATGGCGGCGGTACTGCTTGGCGTAGGTTTTGCGCACGCCGATGGCCATGCCGTAATCAAAGTTGGGCACGCTCTGGCCGCCGTGCTGGTCGTTTTGGTTGGCCTGAATGGCGATGCAGGCCAGCGCGGAATAGCTGGCGATGTCGTTGGGCTCGCGCAAAAAGCCGTGCCCCGTGCCAAAGCCCCGCGCGAAGAGCTTGATGATGTCGATCTGGCAGCAGGTGGTGGTGAGCGTCAGGAAGTCCAGGTCGTGGATGTGGATGTCGCCGTCCTTGTGCGCTTTCGCGTGGGCGGGGTTGAGGATGAACAGCTCGTTGAACTCCTTGGCGCTCTCCTGCCCGTATTTGAGCATCGTGCCCATGGAGGCCTCGGCGTCGATGTTGGCGTTCTCGCGCATGACATCGTTGTCCTCCGCCTTGGAGAACGTGAGACCGTGGAAGGTCTGCATCAGGCGGGTGTTGCGCTCGCGCACGCGGCTACGGTCGGCGCGATAGAGCACGAACTTTTTGGCGGTACGCACGTGCCCGTTGTCGATCAGCACACGCTCCACCATATCCTGAATCTCTTCTACCTTGGGCTTGGCGAAGCCCTCGCTTTCTAGCCGCTCCACCACTTCATGCGCCAGCGCGTCCGACGTTTTGCGGTCGTTGCCGCCGGCGGCCTGCGCCGCGCCAAAAATGGCGTCCGCAATCTTGTGTTCGTCGAACGGCACGGCGCGTCCGTCGCGCTTTTGAATGGATTGAATCATGGTTGCCCCCCGCATTGCGCTCTTGGGATTCTGGAGACCGAAAGGAGGCCAAAACAACAAGGCATCGTCTAAACCCGCGTGCCTGTCTTTTGGACTCTCTAGTCTCCGAATCGCGAATGGCCACTACATCTTGTGGTCGCGCTTTTGTTTGTGCACTAATTATAGTACAAACGCGGGGCGTTATTATTCCGATTTAGAAAATCCCAAAAATTTATTTTGCCTTTGGTCAACACGCACAAAAACGCAGCGCATATCTTTGTCAATTTTAGCATAAGCATTGGTATCTTTTTCCAGTCGCAAGGAGTCACCATGAAAGTCATCCGAGATATCATCGAAAACATTGCCAGCGTCAGCTTTGGCACGTGGGCACGCCTGCTGGCGTTGGTGCTGTCCTTCGCCAACGCAGGCCTGAGCGCACTGGGCAAGCACCCGTTGCCCATCAGCAACGACGAGGCGTTTCAGGCACTGAGCCTGATTCTCGCCGCCGTCTGCGCACTGGCCGCCTATTGGAAAAACAACAGCTTCACCGCCGCTGCCCAAGTCGCCGACGGCGTGCTGGCCAAACGCAGGAATGAGGCATGAGGAAGGAGGGGTGAGGGTTGTCGTCTGCGCGTTCCCCCTCAATCCTGAACCCTCATTCCTCATCCCTCTGTCGGGGCATCCCTTGTGGATGCCCCGACATTTGCGATCAATTGGCAATCTTGACCGCGGTGATGTTCGCACCACCGGGGGCGACATAGAGCGTGTCGGCAGTCGTGGAGGACGCGACGAGGTGTACGCAGTTGCCCGCATCCAGATAGACCAGCGAGGTGTTGTTGCCATTCTCCACATCGTTGGCGGTCGTGTTGAGGCTAGTGCCTGCGCCAGGGATGTTCACGCCGTTGGAATCCACGAGCTGGTAAGACACGAAATTGTCCGTGTTCGTTGACCCGGCGACCGCATACGCAATCTGATACCAACCGCTCGTGGTGGGACACAGGTTGCTGCCGTTGGCGACCATGTCGTTGAGATTGCTACCCACGGTCAAGGGAAGCGTGGTTGCGATCGTGTCGATCGGCGTGTACGTCGAAGTCCCGTTGGCGATTGTGCCGAAGGCCGAAGCCAGCACGCCCGGAGGGCCCTGCGGTCCTACCGGCCCAACCGGGCCCGGCACGCCTTGCGGCCCTGGCAGTCCCTGCGCACCCGGTGCTCCAGCCGGTCCAATCGGCCCAATCGGTCCAGGCGCACCCGCCGGTCCGGTTGCACCGGTTGCGCCAGTGGCTCCAGTCGCACCCGTAGCACCTTTGGGCCCGGGCGGTCCTGGAATGGGAACGATGCAACCCGAACCGCAGCCATTCGTGTTGCCGCAGTTGTCATAACAGCCCATAACAATTCCTCCATTGTTTTCATACTCTGTAAGACGCATTGTTACGCCTTACAATCCAGCATATGGGCTTGTACAAAAATGGTGACTAATCGAGGAATGAGGTTTGAGGATGCAGGTGTGAGGCCTGTAGGGGCGGATATCATCCGCCCGCTGTGTTGATAGGAATCAGCGGGCGCACGCCGTGCGCCCCTACAGGCAACCACGGGCGGCAGATTGCCGCCCCTACGAGGCGGGAGGTTTGAGGATGCAGGCGTGCGGGGGAACGCACAAACAATTGTTCATTGTCCATTGTTAATTGACTCCCTCTAATTACCCCCAGTTCAAAACGATCTAATGCTATGCGAATCGGGTTTCTGCGGCGTTTTGCGCGATTTCATCACGATGCTGG
>JAISJQ010000027.1 GCA_031261445.1 Oscillospiraceae bacterium
GACGGTAGTTACTATGTGGTGTTTCACAGCAAATTGAACGACAACTATGTGATCAGTGCCACAACGGGAGAGAACGCCGCTGGGCTACGCCTCTCTGTCTACAACACTTCATCGGTGACAGCCCAACGCTTTGACATCATCCACGGCGCAGGTGTGGCACGGATTGTGTCACATGCGAGCTATGTAAACACGGGCACTTGGCGCTCTGTGCAGGTGAAAGAAGGTCACGTTTCCACGCCCATTCCAAGCGGAACGGTTTTGAACCAACGAATCCCCTATTCCACGCCCGACGAAAAAGCGCATCAGTATTGGGTGTTTGAGGATTCGGCTAGGTTGTTGCATCCGGAAAATGCCTATGATATAGCGTATACGACCAGAGTAAATAGATCGATATCGGGCGGCGGTGGATACGTGAATTATATCAATCACTTAACGAGCACGGCATCCATTCCATGGACGACTTTGGTCTCCAACGCTGTGCAAGCTTTGGACGCAAAGACACCGTTAAATTTCTTTAATTATACAGCAGGTGCGGGACCTACTTTGCCAATCAATGAGGGTGTGCGAATTTATGGCACCACCTTGCTTCCGCCGAACGAATGGGGTAAATACTATCCTTCAAATGGACACATAGATGTCAACATCACAGCACTGGCAGACAAATCTAATTTAGCAAGGCAACATACGCTCACCCACGAATTGGGGCATGTTATTGGCTTAATGCATACGCCTGATCGTGGCAATATTCTGTCAAGTGGTCCACTTAACTATGGCAGTTCGTTTGGTCTTGACGACATAAAAGCAATTGCTGACGTAACACCACTGTATTGAAAGGGAGTACTATCATGAAAAAGAAAAATATCCTTGCGAGCGCCCTCGCCCTTGTTCTCGTTGTTGGTGGGATGTTCACGTGGAAGGCATTCAAAACCCCATCCGACACAGATTTGCAAACAGGCAGAACAAACATCATCCAACATGCGCTTACCAATTATATGGACGATTACTTTGATCCACAAAGCAATTTGGGGATCAAGCCGTACACTTTCGTAGGCAAAATTGAGGATATTGATGATATCGTTGGTGAAGGAGTCACGCGGCCTGATCCTGATCCACCCCTCGGGTGGGAACAAACAACAACCACAAAAATGACCGTGAAAGTTTTGCAAAACCTAAATGGTCAGTTGTTGCTAGATGCACCAATCCTCGTTTACAAGCATGGTGGATATTATCCAAACCTGCAAGCGTATGGAGGATATAGTGAGGGCGACAACACTATACCTAAAAGAGGAAAGATGTATCTGTTCAATGCCTATACATCGCCTAGTGGCACACTATATGTTTCTGGCCCATTTGGCATGACAGAACTTGAACAAGGCATTACAAAAAACAATTTGGATGATTCGACAGTTTTTGAAGCACGCAGTGAACAACTTGAAAATTCGTATCAACTTGAACGCTATGTGGATCTTCCGCACTACAAATCTATTTATGACGAAAGCTACAGCGGCACATTGGGCGAAACAATTCCGCTGGATGAGAGCATCCCCATCCTGAAGGAAGCCCCCAAAAAGTGGGACGAAAACGATGACCCCCTTGCCGTCGTGGAACTCACCCCCGCCATCTTGGCCAAAGCAATCACACCACCGCAACAGGATACAGGGGCGCAGGCGCAAACTGATTAACAAACCAACACACAAAGAACCGGGCGGGGAGCAATCCCCGCCCGTCTGCTACACCCCTACTCTCAAAATTCTCATTGACGCAAGGCGCGAAAAATGGTATAATACCACTGCGCACTGCGCGAACAAAGCAGTTAAGGGGCGAGAAAATATGGGCGAATTTACGGGCAAGGTGGCTTTTATCACCGGGGCGGCGCACGGGCAGGGACGCGCGGTGGCGCTGGCACTGGCGGCCGCTGGGGCGGACATCGCGGCGCTGGACGTGGGCAAGCAGATTGAGTACCCGGCCTACGATTTTGGGTCGAGTGCGGATCTGGACACCCTCAAGGCGGAGGTCGAGGCACTGGGCACAAAGTGCGTGACCTTTGCGGCGGACGTCCGCGATGACGCGGCG
Organism: Oscillospiraceae bacterium; assembly: GCA_031261445.1. Lineage (GTDB taxonomy): Bacteria > Bacillota > Clostridia > Oscillospirales > Acutalibacteraceae > WRKY01. The sequence goes on from JAISJQ010000027.1 coordinate 2,074, forward strand.
GTCACCCGCGCCGTTGAGGGCACGATTGCGGCGCTCGGTCGCATCGACATCCTCTTCAACAACGCGGGCATTTGTGCTTACGCCAAGGTCGACGAAATGACCGACGACGAGTGGAACGCCATGATCGACATCAACCTGAAAGGTCCGTTCAACGTGACGCGCCGTGCCGTGCCGTACATGAAGCAAAACGGCGGCGGCGTGATTATCAACAATTCCAGCGTGATGGGGCTGCGCGGCGGCAACCGCTTGAGCCACTACACGGCCAGCAAGTGGGGACTGACGGGTCTGACCAAAGCGTGGGCGATTGAGCTCGCGCCGGCGAACATCCGCGTGGTGAGCATCCATCCCACGGGCGTGAACACCCCCATGAACGACGGCCTGGCCGCCATGGAGGGCAAAACGCCCATCGAAATCGCCGAGGCGAGCGCCGGCAATCTGCTCCCTGTGCCGTGGGTGGAGAGCGAGGACGTGGCGCACATGGTGCTCTATCTCGCCAGCGACAAGGCGCGGTATGTCACCGGTGCACAGTTTGTGCTGGATGCTGGGCTACTGAGTGTGTGAGTACAACAATCAAAAAGAACCCACCGAGGCGGTGGGTTCTTTTTTGGTGTCTGGGTCAACCGTAATCATTCCACCGCCGAATCATGTACTGCTCGTCGTCCGAGTAAGCAATGATTTCGTTGCCGCAGTGGAGGTAGTACATTGAACCACCAAAGTCGTGTGACAGCCAGCAGGGTTTGCCAAACGCGGTTTTCATGAAACCGCCGTATACATCCATGCCCATCTTCGTGCCCTCCTTTCTTCGTTCGTTCTAAAATAGGCTGAGGCTTATCCATTGAACTCAGGACAGCAAAGCGTTTTTCAGCCGATTGTCAAGCATCTCTTTCATTTCCTCCTTGGAGGCAGGCAATTCTCTTTTGCCCATCAATATGAATCGGTCTAGCTCTTCTTCAGACCAATTAGTGCGCAACAAATCCATTGGAGTTGAACCATTTCGGACGTAGAATTGTTGCGCCACACGGACTTTCCCATCAGAACAAACAAAGATACAGTAATCGAACTTTTCATCATCCGCAAGCCGAGTGTCGGCATAACTGGCAACAAACCACGATGCCAACCCCGCGACTGTAGTTACGGAGGTGTCGGGCTTATCAAACAAGTCTTTTATGAGCGGTTTTAGACTGCCAAACAAAGCGATCATGATTGGCTTGAGTTGATTCAGCAAATCTTTTAAGGAGGTCGGCTTTTCTAGTTTTTGAAATGCGAGGACAAATTCATGTCCAATGGCTTTTAGAATTCCCAGTGTATCTTTTTTCTTGTTCACCTTCTGGCTTTTTTCTGCACAAAAAGTAATCGGTTTTTTGCCAAGCGTCTGCGCTGCCAAGGCAAATTCTTCGCCGCAAGAAATCAGATATTCAAAGAAATACCGTAAAATTGCATATGAATTCCCACGAACACTTTGGATAGCCAACAAGTCGCCATTGTCTAAAAATCCCATAATTCCAACTTCCTTTCTGGCTTGTTTTATAGTGACAGACTTGACAATTCGTTAGTCAGATTTTTTATTAGCTTATTCGCTTTTATCGAGCCATGCGTTGCGAAGAGACCTATAAACAGCTTATATGCCATTGTTAAAGGATCTTCATTTTTGACATATTTACTTTCTTTTACACCCTCGGTATAATTCGAAAGAAATACCCGCACATAGACACCATCGATGCCATCAATGGTACTGATTTCGGTGGCAAGCGCAATTGGATCATCATTGCATTCAAAAGAAAATTCGATAATACCATCATCTATTCGTTCGATATTGGTTGCGCCGTTATTTTTCATATATTGGATTATTTTATTATTTATTTCTGATATAGGCACTTGCGTTTTTGTAACTTTTCCGCTAAAAGCCATAATTCCGAAAATTGCAGGCATTGCCCATAAAAAGCAAATAATAAAGCCAACAAATACACCTGGCTCAACAAATCCACCGATCAAACATGCAGGCACGGCCAAAAGAATCATGATTTTATATAGAACCAACACTGGATAAGCAATATACATACGTATCCCTCTGCCTTTTGGATTCATGGGAAGAAGTAGAACTTTTAGTATTTCTTTGACGCTAGCCTTTTTGGTCATAAAGAACGGTTTCGGCTCTTTGGTTGACATCTTCAAACCCCTTTTTGCATAATCATTCACCAATATGCGACATTATACCAGAAAATATTGACAAAAAAAAAACGATTCATGAACATTCTGTGAACTTTGGATATTGCCCGTATAATTATGCAACTTGGGTTGTTTTGTGGAGGTATCCAGCTTAATAAAAGTATGCGCGGCGAAAATTTTTCTCCCTGCATCTTGCGCTGAGCGCGAAAATGTGTTATACTTTCCTTGATTCTAGAGGAAAGACACGAGAAACTAGATTTTTTCAGTTGCGCTTCTCTTGTCGGGCATAATCTAGCCGCTCGTATCTGAACCTTCTAGCATCCAGAAAGGTGGTGAATCTATGGCAAAAGTAGCAATTGTGATGGGCTCGGAGAGCGACTTGCCGGTGCTACTCCCCGCGTTTCGAGCGTTAGACGACTTGGGGATTGCATGGCAGGCGCGTGTGCTCTCGGCGCACAGAACGCCAGAAGCGGCGGCGGAATTTTCAAAGACTGCCCACGAAAACGGCATCGCGGTGATTATTGCGGCGGCAGGCAAAGCGGCGCATTTGGCGGGAGCTATGGCGGCGCACACGGTCATCCCCGTTATCGGCGTGCCCGTGAAGGCATCGGCGCTTGAGGGAATGGACGCACTGCTGAGCACCGTGCAGATGCCCCCGGGTATCCCGGTGGCCACTGTGGCCATTGACGGCGCAAAGAACGCGGCGTTGCTGGCGGCGCAGATTTTGGCTTTGGGTGACGACACTCTGCGCGGAAAACTCGTGGCACTGCGCGACAAAGCGGCGCGGGCTGTCGACGAGGTCGCGTTCACGGCGAAAGTCAAGAAACAGCTAAGCCCCTGAGAAACTTCTGTTTTTCGGGGCACAGAGCAAGAAATGGAACAGTATGATCCACGAAGAATGCGGCGTGTTCGGCGTCTATTGCCGGGATGATCTGCCGTTGGCACAAGAGATCTACACCGCCTTGTTTGCCCTCCAGCATCGCGGGCAGCTCAGTTGCGGCATCACCATCAACTTGGGCGGCGGCGAGTTTGTAAGCGAAAAGGGCATGGGGCTCGTCCCCGATGTGTTCAACCGCACCCGGTTGGAGGCACTGATGCGGCGCGGCCACGGCATTGCGGGCATCGGCCATGTGCGCTATTCCCCCGCGCGGACGGCTGAGCCGGAGAACACCCAACCGCTGGTCATGCGCTACGCCCGGGGGGCGGTGGCCGTGGCCAACAATGGCGGCCTGACCAATGCGGACGAACTGCGCCGTGCACTGACCACCCAAGGCTCTGTGTTCCAGACGGGCACGGATGCCGAACTCATCGGCTCGCTCACCGCGCGTGCGCGCCTGCACACCGACAACATAGAGGATGCGCTGGTGGATGCCATGCATTCCCTGCGCGGCGCGTATTCTGCCATCCTGCTCAGCCCCGAAAAGCTCATCGCCGTGCGCGACCCGCAAGGCTTCCGCCCGCTGTGCATTGGACGATTGGGCAAAGCGTGGCTGGTGGCTAGCGAGAGCTGCGCCATTCGCTCCATCGGCGGCACGTTTGTGCGCGATGTTGAACCCGGCGAGGTGGTGGTGCTCGGACAGCTGGGTCTCACCAACAACCGCACCCACTGTGACCAAAAACACGCCCACTGCCTGTTTGAATACACCTACTTTGCCCGTGCCGATTCCGCCCTTGACGGCGTTGGGGTGCACAATTTGCGCGTGGACGCGGGGGCACGGCTGGCGCGGGAATGCCCGGTGGAGGCCGATTGTGTGGTGGGCGTCCCCGATAACGGGATCGATGCGGCCATCGGCTATGCGCGGGAGAGCGGCATTCGGTACGAAACGGGCTTCATCAAAAATCGCTACGTGGGTCGTGCGTTTTTTCAGGGTACGCAGGCCGAGCGCAAGATTGCCGTGGCCATCAAACACAACCCCATCCGCGCGGCGGTGGCCGGCAAGCGCGTGGTGCTGGTGGACGACTCCATCGTGCGCGGCATGACGGCCGAGCGCATCGTGGGTCTGCTGCGTAGCGCGGGTGCGCTGGAGGTGCACTACCGCGTCACCACGCCGCCCTTCCACCACGTCTGCCCCTACGGCACGGACATCTCCGACCCCGCCACACTGCTGAGCAACAAAGTCCCCGCGGACGGCATCGCCGCGCATCTGGGCGCGGATTCTGTCGGCTTCCTCTCGCTGGACGGCCTGCTCGACTGCATTGGCGACCGCGCACAGTGTACTGCGTGCTACACAGGCGCGTACCCCGTCGAGCCACCTACGATTATTGCACAGGACATTTACGCGCGACCAGTTGGGGTCTAGCATCTAAAATCTAGCATCTGGAGTTCTAGTATATGGATAGTCATTCCGAAAGTTACAAAGCCGCTGGCGTGGACGTCACCGCCGGGTATCGCGCGGTGGAGCTGATGAAAGCCCACGTGGCGCGTACCACCATCCCCGGCGTGATCGGCTCTGTGGGCGGCTTTGGCGGACTGTTTCAGCCGAACCTGACGGGCATCGCTGAGCCCGTACTGGTCAGCGGCACGGACGGCGTGGGCACTAAGCTCAAAATTGCCTTTGCGCTGGATAAACACGACACCATCGGCATCGACTGCGTGGCCATGTGCGCCAACGATGTAGCGTGCTCTGGTGCCGCGCCCCTGTTCTTTCTGGACTACATCGCCGTGGGCAAGAACGTGCCCGAACAGGTGGCGCAGATTGTCAGCGGCATTGCGGAGGGTTGCGTGCAGGCAGGTTGCGCCCTCATCGGGGGCGAGACCGCCGAAATGCCCGGCATGTACACGGGCGGCGAATACGACGTGGCGGGCTTCTGCGTCGGGATTGCCGACAAAGCCAAGCTCACCGATTGCGCCCACGTCCGCGCGGGGGATGCCCTCATCGGCGTGGCCAGTTCTGGCGTGCACTCCAACGGTTTTTCGCTCATCCGCAAGGCGCTGAACATCACGCCTGAGCGGCTGGGTCTGCGCATTGCCGACCTAGGCGCAAAAACGCTGGGGGAGGAACTGCTCACGCCCACGAAAATCTACGTCAAGGCGTTGCAGAGCCTCTACGCGGTGCTGCGCCCCCACGGCATCAGCCACATCACCGGCGGCGGCTTCTACGAGAACATCCCGCGGATGTTGCCCGAAGGACTGGCGGCGCAGATTGAGAAGGCGGCGCTGGCGCGCAAGCCGATTTTCGACATCATCCAAAACGGAACAATCCCCGAGCGCGACATGTTCAACACCTTCAACATGGGCACGGGGCTGGTGATTGCCGTGGACAAAGAGGATGCCGACAAAGCCGTGCGTGCGCTGTGCGCGGCAGGGGAGGATGCCCGCGTCATCGGCGAAGTCATAGAGGGAGAACACGGAGTAATGATCAATTAACAATGAACAATGATCAATAGTGCAAATACGTTTTGACCCAAACAATTGTTCATTGTCAATTGTAAATTGTTCATTGTTAAAGAGGGGGGTTGTATGCGTGTAACGGTTTTGGTCAGTGGTGGGGGTAGCAATTTGCAGGCCTTGTTGGACGCGCAGGACGCGGGGCGGCTGGGCACAGCGACCATCACGGCCGTGATTGCCAGCCGCGCGGGCGTGTATGCGCTCGAGCGCGCGGAAAAACACGGCGTGCCCACGGCGGTGGTCTCGCGCGGGGACTACGAGAATGCGGACGCTTGGGCGGCGGCGTTGACGGATGCAATCGAGCGCACAGCCCCCGATTTGGTGGTGCTCGCGGGGTATTTGTCCATTCTTCCAGCCCAAATAGTGACGAGATTCACCATCATCAACATCCACCCGGCGCTGATTCCGGCCTTCTGTGGCGCGGGTATGTATGGTCTGCGCCCACACGTGGCGGCTCTGGCGCGTGGCGTGAAGGTCACGGGCGCAACGGTGCACTATGTCAACGAAATCCCCGATGGCGGCGAAATTCTTGCCCAAAAGGCCGTGGATGTCCACCCCGACGATACCCCCGAAACCCTCCAACGCCGCGTCATGGAAGAGGCAGAATGGGTGCTCCTGCCTAGCGCTGTCGCGCAATTATCAATGAACAATGTACAATGAACAATGAACAATTACTGAAACCCACTGAAAGGAACGAATCATGCAAAGACGTGCGATTCTGAGCGTATTTGACAAGACAGGCGTGGTAGACTTTGCGAAGGGTCTGCTGGCGCTGGATTTCGAGCTCCTATCCACCGGTGGCACGCACCGCGCCCTGACCGAGGCGGGACTGCCCTGCACCGAGGTGAGCGACATCACGGGCTTCCCCGAATGCCTAGACGGTCGCGTGAAGACGCTGCACCCGGCCATCCACGGCGGCCTGCTGGCCATGCGCGGCAACCCCGACCACATGGCGCGGATCGCCCAGCTGGGCATCGCGCCCATCGACGTGGTGGCGGTGAACCTCTACCCCTTTGCGGCGACCATCGCCAAGCCCGGCGTAACGCTGGAGGAGTGCATCGAGAACATCGACATCGGCGGCCCGACCATGCTCCGCGCGGCGGCGAAGAACTGGCAGGACGTGGCGGTGGTGGTGCACCCGGCGGACTATGACACGGTGTTGCGCGAACTGCGCGAAAACGGCGAAGTGTGCCGCGAGACCAAGTTCGCCCTGTGCGGCAAAGTGTTCGAGCACACCAGCCACTACGATGCGCTCATCAATGCGTATCTGCGCGACCAGCGGGGCGACACCGCGCTGCCCGAGGTTCTGGCACTGCCCTATGAGCGCGTGCAGTCCATGCGCTATGGCGAAAATCCGCACCAAGCCGCCGCATTCTATCGCGAGGCACGCGCTCTGCCAAACACTCTGCCCGAAGCCCAGCAACTGCACGGCAAGGAGCTGAGCTACAACAACATCAACGACGCCAACGGTGCGCTCGATTGCCTGAAGGAGTTCGGCACGGCGCAAGCCGTGGCCGTGGCCGTCAAGCACGCCAACCCCTGTGGCGTGGGCGTGGGAGACAGCATTTTCGCGGCCTACCAGAACGCCTACAACGCCGACCCCGTGAGCATTTTCGGCGGCATTGTGGCGCTCAACCGCCCGGTGGACGCCGCCACCGCCACGGAGCTAGCCAAGATCTTTTTGGAGATCATCATCGCCCCTGCTTACGATGCCGACGCGCTGGAGATCCTCAAAGCAAAGAAGAACCTGCGCCTGCTACAGCTCCCCGCGCTGGCCGAACCCAACGGCAAGGGCGTGTGGGACATGAAGCGCGTCACAGGGGGACTGCTGGTGCAAGAGCTGGACACGGCGGGTTTGGACGCGGCAGAGCTACAGGTAGTGACCGAGCGCGCCCCCACGGACGAGGAAAAAGCGCAACTACTCTTTGCGTGGAAGGTGGTCAAGCACGTCAAGTCCAACGGCATTGCGCTGGTTCAGGGAGACGCCACCGTGGGCATTGGGCCGGGGCAGACCAACCGCGTCACCGCGCTGGCGCTCGCGATCCAGTACGCAGGCGAGAGGGCGGCGGGATCGGTCATGGCCAGCGATGCGTTCTTCCCGTTTGACGACTGCGTGCAGGCGGCGCACGCGGCGGGCATCACCGCCATCATCCAGCCGGGCGGGTCAATCCGCGACGCGGACTCCATCGCCCTGTGCAACAAATACGGCATCGCCATGCTGTTCACCGGCATCCGGCATTTCAAACACTAGGCTTCGCAATGAACAATGTACAATGAACAATTTTGTGTTCAAGAAAGAAGGAATAACATGAAGACAGTCACCGCGGTTTTCTATGACATGGAAAACCTCGTGGGCGGCGAAGGGTTTCGGTTCGATATCGACTTCAAGCGTATCGTGCAGGACATCAAAGCGATTCAGGTAGAAAAAAACGAACTGAACATCATCGCCGCTTACGCATTCGCCAACTGGAGCAACCCTAAGTACGACGCGATCAAACATCTTTTGCCCAGCCTGGGGATTCAGGCCATCCACACCAAGGCGTTCAATTATGAGCAACGCATGAAAAATCTGGCCGACATTCAGCTTTCGCTAGACTGCCTAGCCCTGTATTACGACACGCCGCACGTAGAAACATTCGTCATCGTCAGTGGTGATGGTTGCTACTCACTTTTGGCGGAGAAACTGCGCTTTGGGCTGAAAAAAGTGGTCGCTGTGGGCTTCCCGGATTCGTTCTCCCACGTGCTCAAAGAGAGCTGCGACGTGGCCGTGAGCCTGAACCTGCGCTTGCGCACGGAGATCCCCAACACGCCGCCCCCACGCCTGAACAACGTGACACCGCCGCACTTCCGCAATGTGCCCAGCCCCGCGCCCGCCCGCCCTGCCGCCCCCACGCGCACGACGCCCATCGACCGCGAACTGAAGGCCTTCGTGCTGGAGCAAGCGGCGAAAGCGGGCAAAGAGCCCCTGCGCCTGTCGGACTTGCAAACGGCGCTGTGCGCCCGCTTTCCGGCGGCGGACTATCGCAAACTCACCAGCACGAAGCTGGCGGAGCTGCTTGAACCCTTGCTGGAGAAAACGACCTATTCCCTCAAGACAAAGGGCTTGCGCCGCGTGATTGTCAATGCCGCGCCTGTGCCCATTCCCGCGCCGGGCTCTGGTGCGAAGGTCATCCCCGCCCGTCTCGCGCCCACGCAAACCGCCGCGCCCAGCGCAGGCACTGCACCCACTGGACGCTTTGTGCGTGCGCCCTATGGCGTGGCCAAGTCCAAGTATGACTTCACCGGCTTCACTGCCGTCCCCGCCACGCTGAACTTAAAAACGCTCGAGACCTTCTGCGAGAACGTGCTCATTTGGCTGCGCGAAAAACAGCGTTTGGAGCGCGTGGATCTCAAGGATTTCTACGATGCCCTGCGTTCGCTTGAGCCGCGCGTGCAGTACACGGACTACGGCTTTTTTGACCAGCAACAGTTCCTGCTCTACCTGCTCAGCCGCAAAAAACAGCGCGTGGTGCGCGACAACTTTGGCAACCGCTTCATCCTCCTGCGCCCGCCGCTGGAGAACGAAAAAGTGCTGCGCTTCAACTACCAAAGCGCCGAAGAATACACGCTGGCGCAAGTCAAAAAGACCATCGGTCTGCTGGGCACGGACTTGACCCAGGTCAAGGGGATGCTCGACCATCTTATCGCCGCCTCTTGGACGACACACCCAAAGCAGGAATTCTTTGACGACTACGTCCTGCCCTACAGCGGCAAGCAAAATGGCGGCCTGTTTATGCACATTCTGGGCGCGTTCGTGCTCATCACGTGGAAGAACGACGTGGTGACGCGGGCAGGGGAGGTGGTACAGGCCAACTCTGTGAGCGAACTGTTGCCCTACCTCATGGCCGGGACGCGCAAAAAAGTGGCCAACGTCAACGTGCCCGAGAGCGTGTTTACCACGCTGGAAACGGAACTGCGCGATGGCATGGCGTTGCCGCTGGACGGCGGCACGAAGCGTAGCGGTGGCGGATTCCTCAAAAAGTTTTTTGGCTAATTTTCTGGCGTGAGGGCTTGTAGGGGCGGATATCATCTGCCCGGTTCGCAGAGGGCACAAATGCGCCTGTCTTTGTTTGGGAGAAAAAATGCGCCTGTTCAAACGCAAAACACAGCCGTCCGATGCCCCGTGGCCAACGATTGGCAAAACACTCCCCGCCCTTGCTGTCGCAACAGAGTTTGACAACACAAAAGCCCGGCCGATGCCGCCCATTGCACGCGATAACGCCGCGCTTTTGTTGACCAACCCTGACCGTGGTCTGCGCCATGAAATCTGCATCACGTTGGGCGACCCGCCGTGTGCCTATCCGGGCAGTGCGGACGAGCCGCTAAACGAGTTGCACCGAAAAATCGCGCTCTTTCAAGAGGACGCGCCCACCGTGGCGCAACTGTACGTCTACCTGTCGCGCTATGCCCGCCGTCCGCTGGACGACAGGGCGCTCGCGCAGATGGAACAGATGCTCACAGCCTGCCGCGAAAACGGCTTGCGGGTGCTCTTACGCTTTGCCTATGGCACAGAGAGCGTGCCCGATGCCCCGTGGCGCGTGGTGCGGCGGCATCTGACCCAGATTGGGGACTGGATGCGTGCGCACACGCCGCTTGTGGCCGACACCGTGGCGGTGCTGCAAGCCGGACTGGTGGGCGCGTGGGGCGAGGGGCACTCCTACCAAAAACTGCGCTGGCGGCAGATCGGCAAAGCGTTCAACAAGCTACTGTCCGTCACCCCCGACTGGCTGTTTGTGCAAGTGCGCACGCAGGGACTCTCCGACATGATCGATCCCCGCTGGAGGGCGCGCCTTGCCTTGCACGACGACTACCTCATCGGCGACCAGACCCACCAGTGGAACTGGTTTGGCGGCACAGCACCCACGGGCACGCAGTGGACGCAGGTGTTCTCTCACGCCCCCAACGATGCCGAAATGCCGTGGGGACGCGCCCTCTATCTCGACAAGCCAGACGGCTACCCCCTGAACAATTTGGATGCCGAAAAGCTCGCGCAGCAAAGTCAGTTCTACCACCTCTCCACCCTCAGTTTGATGCACAACTATAAAGAGGACGACATTCGGCCGCCCTACTCCCTGCAACGCTGGAAAGACGTTTGGTGGACGGCAGACCAACTCGCCGCGCTGGGCTTGCCTCATCACCCCGCCTTGCTGACGGAGGGGAAAATCAACGCCTACGAATATCTGCGCCAACATTTGGGCTATCTCTTGGCCGTGCAGTCGGCAGGGATCGATGGCGATGTATTCTTTGTGACAATGCGCAATTATGGCTTTGCCGCGCCGCACACCCTGCGTTCGCTCTCGCTCGTCATCGATGGGCGGGACGAATACGCAATCAGCGCCTACAGTCCGCAGGATTTTGCGCAGCAAGACAGCGTCACCTACGCCGTCACCTTGCCCGAAGGCGTGGGGGAGAGGCAAGCGCATAACATCAGCCTGCGCCTCGCGCCCTATCCCGGCGCACCCATCGCCGTGCGTTTTGCCAATGATACAGACTGGACACCCGAAGACGGGCAAAAAGTACTGTAATTCTCTGCATCCTTGCGCCAAATGCCGAAAAGACGCACGGAATTCTGTAAGTATTTGTATTAATTCCCAAAAACTGCTTGACTTTTGCTATAAATTGTGTTACACTTCCTTCAACGTTTAGACATGAAAGGGAGGGATTGTTGTGAAGAAAATCTTTATTCACACAATCAAAACCACTACACCACGCACCGCCCGGAGGGCGCTCTCGCTGCTCCTGACGCTACTCTTTGCCCTGAGCATGGTCGCGCCGGGCGGCATCGCTCTGGCGAGCGCGTCCGCCGCGCCTGCGGCAGACGACTATTCCACATACTTTGTAGAGCCGGACGACATTCCGCTCTCGGAGAACGACTACATCCCGCCCTCTGCGGAGGAAATCCGCCGCATTGAAGCCGCACGGCCGGCAAACGCCGCCGATCCCGTAGATACAGATGGCGACGGTTTGCCCGACGAATGGGAGATCAACGGCGCGGATTTCAATGGCGATGGCATCATTGATTTGCCGCTGAATCTCATGGGCGCTGATCCGCTCGTCCCGGATGTCTATTCTGAAATAGACTGGATGACAGGACAAAAGAGCCTGACTTCTTATATCTATGTCAACGGCGTTGGCGCAACCAGAACGTACCAAGAAGTGTTGGACTTAACAGCGGCCGAATATGCCGCGCACGGGATCAATTTGCACATTGACTTTGGCCCGGACAGCGTGGACTATGTAACAGGACAACTGTGGAGCAGTTATCCCGGCGGTTCTGGCGGCAACGAATTCCCCTACAGTACGGAAGTCATTTATGACGGTCAGGGGACAGACAACTGGGGTCCGTTGCAGGACGCAAACTTTACTTATCTGCGCACACCAGTTTTCTATCACACCATGGTCGTCAACTCCCCCGCCTGTGGCGGTACGGGCGGCTGGGGCGGCGGCCGGGAAAACCTGATTGTTGCGCCCACCAGCTATATGCACGAGATGGGGCATTGTTTGGGACTGGGGCATGGCGGGAGCGATAGCGTCAACTATAAGCCCAACTATGTGTCCATTATGAACTATGGCTATCCGCGCAACTATTTGTTGTATTCCGATTACAAATTGCCCGATTTGAATGAGAACAACCTCTCTGAGCCCGATGGCATTGACCCACAGAGTTTGACCGCGCCCATGGGTATTGCGGGCAGAAACGTTGTCTATCGTCCGGGAAGCTCGAATCTTACGGTGTACCCCCTCGCGGGTACGGCGGTGGATTACAATGCCGATGGGGACGCCACAGATACAGGCGTTGTGCAGGACATCAACAACGATGGTTCGCACACGGTGCTTAAAGGCTGTGAAGACTGGAGTCTCCTGAAGCACGCCTATGGCATTGGGTCTACTGTCTACTTAACCCTATATAACATCACCTACAACGCCAACGGCGGAATAGGAGCACCCGCCGCCCAGAAAAAACTCAAAGGGCAAGACTTGATACTCAGCAGCACAATTCCCACGCGCGAGCGCATGACCTTCTTGGGTTGGGCAACGAGTGCCACGGGCACTGTGGAGTATGCGCCCGGCGCAGGGTACAGCGCGGAGGCGACCGTGACGCTCTACGCCGTGTGGCAACCAATCAACGGCGAATTTTCCGTTACCTATAACAAGAACAGTGCCGACGCCACGTATACGGGCGTCGGGATAGACGTGACAAATGGCGGCGCGGCCACGATTACTACCGTGTTGCCAACTATGAGCATCTTGTTGAGCAGGAAAAACTTTGTTGGTTGGTCGCGGGGGTCGAGCATGACAGCAGCAGAATTCCTACCCGGTCAAGAAGTGCAATTGATGGAAAACACGACACTCTATGCCGTTTGGGAGACACCAAAATCCGCTGGATTAAACACAGTGGCAAACTTGCAGTTCCGCTTCCCCAGCCAAGAGATCTGGGTGCATCTTGGCACGGGGCACGGGAGCGATGAGCGCATTGTTATTGCCTCTTCCTTGAATGCCAACATTCGGGTGGCACTTTATCCATCAGGGAGCTACTATCAACCAGACACATCCAACCCGAAGAATTCATTTAGTGGATATTTGACCTCTGCCACGGATCATTGGGTTTTGCTCACGTCTTACGAAACAGAGCCCGCCACAACATGGGAAACAAATGTTGCACTGGTCAAGAATACCCAGTACCTGATTTCGTACTTTGCCAACGGCGGCACGGGCGCGCCGCTCCCTGTGTACAAAAACAATGGCGAAGCCATAACCATTCCAACGACCACGCCCACGCGTGCAGGGTATATCTTCTTAGGTTGGGGTAGCAGTCCCACCGCCACCACGGCATCCTATTTGACGGGCGCGAACTTGACCACGAACGGGAACGTCAACCTCTATGCCGTCTGGACGCCGCGCGTGAGTTTTGCGCTGTCGGTGGATACGCAGGGCGCGAACAATCCCTCGGGTGTGCAGGTTCTCCCTGCGGATATTGAAGGCAAGGTCACGCTCCCCACAACGATTCTAGCGCAGGCAGACCGCAAGAACTTCCTCGGTTACGCCGATGCGCCGGGTGCGACAGTGGCGCAGTACTACCCGGGCGAAACATTGACCCTGGCGAGCGACAAGACCATCTATGCCCTTTGGCAAGAAGCGCCAACAGTCGCGGCCAATGAACAGACGACGCTGCGATTCCGCTACCCCAATCAGGAAATCTGGGTGCACGTGGGAAGCGGACACAGCGCGGCATCAGGCATTCTTATTTCGTCACCAATGGCTGTAAACTTGCAGTCGAATTGCTACACAGGCATGGGTGGTGGTTCTGCATATTATAGTCCCGCCAGTTCCCATTTGTTCAGATACTGGGAAAACTATATGAGTGAAACAAACGACTATTGGTTCAAGACGACAAACAAAGAAACCGATCCCACCAAACAATGGGACTCCACATTTACCATCATGGCGCCAGCGCAGTATCTCGTTCAATACTATGCCAACGGCGGCACAGGCGCACCTGCGGCACAGATTAAAGACGCTGGCGTGACGCTCGTGCTCTCTTCCGTTGTGCCCACCCATCCAGATTCTTCTTTGGAGTTCCAAGGCTGGGCAACCAGCCCAACGGCAACAAACGCCAGCTACCAACCGGGCGGAAACTACACAACAGACTACTCCTATAACCTCTACGCCGTCTGGAAGATCAAATCCTTTGCGGTGACGTACAACGCCAACGGCGGCGCGGGTGCGCCCGCCGCGCAAAGCAAAATCCTGAATCAGCCGCTCACGTTGGCCGCGGGCATCCCCACGCGCACGGGGCACACCTTCCGCGGTTGGGCACTGAGCAGTGACGCCACACTGGCGCAGGTGGTCTATCAGCCCGGCGAATCCTACACAGACAATGCGCCGCTGGCACTCTTCGCCGTTTGGACACCCACGGTCTACACCGTTTCGTTCAACTATAACGGCGCGACAGGCGGCGACAGCGTCGCCAGCAAGCCCGTCAGCTATGGCGAAACCTATGGCACATTGCCCACACCAACGCGCACGGGCTACAGCTTCCTAGGCTGGACGACGACCAACGGCGGCAGTACGTACATAACCGAGAGTAGCACTGTGGGCACAGGCGCCAACGGGCAGACACTCTACGCCAAGTGGTCGGTCAACGGTTACACCGTCACTTATGACTACCAAGGCGCAACGGGCGGCAACGGCACGCTCAGCAAAAACGTGACTTACGGCGCGACCTACGGTCCGTTGCCCACGCCCACGCGCACGGGCTATACCTTTGATGGCTGGTTCACAGGAACGAACGGCGGCGGTACGCAAGTGCTCGCCATCACCATTGTGGCCATCACGGCGGCGCAGACGCTCTTTGCCAAGTGGACACCCAGAGAATATACCGTCAACTTTAACTACCAGAGTGCCACAGGCGGCGACAGCACACCCAATAAACAAGTGACCTATGGCGAGACCTACGACACGCTGCCCGTCCCCACGCGCACGGGCTACACCTTCGGCGGTTGGTACACGTCCACGAATGGTGGCGGCACGAATATCACCGAGACGAGCACCGTGAGCATCACCGCGACGCAGACCCTCTACGCCAAGTGGACGCTGGACAGCTATCTCATCACCTACGACTATCAGGGCGCGACAGGCGACAACAGCGTCCCCAGCAAATCCGTGAACTATGGCGCGACCTATGGCACGTTGCCCACGCCCACGCGCACGGGATATACCTTCGGCGGCTGGTTCACGCAGGTGAACGGCGGCGGCTCGCAAGTGCTCGCGACCACCTATGTGAACATCACCGCGCCGCAGACGCTCTTCGCCAAGTGGACGGACAACGACACCGTGGTGACCGTAACGTTTAACTACCAAAGCGCCACGGGCGGCAATGGCACGCCCAGCAAAACCGTGACCTATGGCGAGACTTACGGCTCTCTGCCGCTCCCTACGCGCACGGGCTACACGTTCGGCGGTTGGTACACAGAAGCGGGCGGCGGCGGGTCGCTCGTGCAGGCCACCAGCACCGTGACGGTCAGACCGACCCAAACGCTGTTCGCCAAGTGGACGGCCAATACCTACACCGTGACCTTTGACTACCAAGGGGCAACAGGCGGCGACACCACGCCCAGCAAGATCGTCACCTTTGGCGCAACCTATGGCACACTGCCCACGCCCACCAAAACGGGCCATACCTTCGGCGGCTGGACGACGCTGCCGAACGCCGGGGCAATCGTTGGCGCGAGCAGCACGGTCACCACCACCGCGAACGGCCAGACCCTCTACGCCCGCTGGACGGCCAACAGCTACACCGTGACCTTTGACTACCAAGGCGCAACGGGCGGCGACACCACGCCCAATAAACAAGTGACCTACGCGGCGACCTACGGCGCACTGCCCGTCCCCACGCGCACGGGCTACGCGTTCGGCGGCTGGTTTACGGCGGCTGGCGGCGCAGGCACGGAAATAACGCAGACGACCACCGTGGGCATCACGGCGGCGCAGACGCTCTGGGCGAAGTGGACGATCAACACGTTCACCGTGACCTACGACTACCAAGGGGCAACAGGCGGCAACGGCGTGGCGAGCAAACAAGTGACCTATGGCGAGAGCTACGGCACACTACCCACGCCTACGCGCACGGGCTATACCTTCATTGGCTGGACGACACAGGCAAAGGGCGCGGGCACAACCGTGACCAGCGGGACGACCGTCACCGCCACCGTGAATCACACGCTCTATGCCAACTGGGCAGGTTTGAGCTATACCCTGAGCTTCAACTATCTAGGCGCAACGGCGGGTGCCGGCACGGCGAGCAAGACCATCACCAACGGCGCGACCTATGGCGCTCTGCCCGAACCCCAAAAAGCGGAATCCCTCTTTAAGGGCTGGTACACAGCAGAAAAGGGTGGCACAAAAATCACCGCCGACACCATCGTGGACGTGAACGCCGCGCTGACGCTCTATGCCCGCTGGGTGAAAAACACCCCCGTTGCCGGACTGCCGGACGTGCTGTCTGTCTACCGAAAAGAGGACGCAAACCTCTTCAAGAACATCGACACGGAGGATATCTTCTGGTATGCGGACAACAACAAGCTCTTCAATATCGATGAGAGAACGGGCGAAATGAACTTTAAGTTTGCGGCCAGCTTCGTGATCTTCGGCACAGTGCGCGTCACGGCCAAGGACGCTGACGGGAACGTGCTGGGCTCAACGGAAGTGCGCGTAACCTGGATCTGGTGGAAGTGGATTCTCGTGATCTTCTTCTTCGGTTGGGCTTATCTCTAAACAATGAACAATTAACAAAGAACAATGAACAATTGTTTGGAGTCTTATTCCGTTAGTCGAATGTATCAGTGGTTGCCCAATCTGTAGGGGACGCCGCCCTCGGCGTCCCGTGGTGCAGAAAATTCGTAGAAATCGCGGGTCGCCGAGGGCGGCGACCCCTACACGACAACAGCAGTCCCCGAAAACCTGTGCAACGCATGTTGCGCAGGTTTTCGCTTTGCTCGCGCGGACAAATCGCGCCAGCGCATTCGTAGAGGCGAGCTGCGCTCGCCCGCTGGACGAAACACAGTTTTTCGGTTAGAGCAATGGGCGACCGGGGACGGTCGCCCCCTACACCAACGTCCAGCGGGCGGATGATATCCGCCTCTATGGCCTCATGCCTACAAACAATTGTTCATTGTTCTTTGTACATTGTTCATTGAACTCTGTCTGTCTTGACAAAAACATGCTGAATGTGGTATACTAAGCCGATAAAAACCATATGTTTTATATGATATTCATGTAGGAGGCACTCATGGCACGCTCACTCAAGGATTCTATTGCCGGGCGCGTGGCGTCCAAAATCAAAAACGCCTTGCCGCTGGACGCAGGCGATGCGGCACTCAACGGCTTGATTGGTAAGATCATCTCCCACCCCGACCGCGCCGAATCCCTCTTTGGCGAGGGCGAGATTTTCCTCATCAAGGCCGCGCTGTACCTCACGGGCGTGCGGCTGGAGGAGAGTGCCTATGAGGGTGTGGGCACGGTGTACAAAGAGCTGTTGGGGGTCTATCAGTTTGACCTGAATCTCCGCCGCGACAGCGAAAAACTGTTGCCCGCCGAGCTGGCGCTGCCGCACGGTCTGCATGTGCCCATCGTGGTCAACGATGCGTCGCCCTTTGTGCTTGAGCGCGACAAAGGCGTGCTCTATCTTTCGGTCAGTGGCCTGCGCCTCTTCCCCGTGAAGTACGAAAAACGCCCCGCGTTCTACGACAAAAAAACCAGCGACGGCGTGGAAATGTGGAAGATTGCCCAGCACCGCCTGGGTGACGAGCTCATGGTGACCTACAACACCTACTGCCACACGCTCAAAGGCGGCAACCAGTGCCGTTTTTGTGCGCTCAACGCCAACGAGGCCATCTACCGCACCAAAAACAGCTTCTTCATCCAAACGCCGGAACAGATCGCCGAAGTGGCCGAAGCCGCCTACGCCGAGGGCGTGATCAAGCGGCTGGAGATCACCGGCGGTATTTTGCCAAACCGCGCGGAGGTGGATTTCATCATCGCCGTGGGCGAGGCCATCAAGCAGCGACTGGGTACGGACACCGTCCCCGGCGGGCACGTCCTGCTCGCCGCCCCCAACGATCTATCGCAGATCGACGCCCTAAAAGCCGCGGGTTGGGAGTATGTCTTCTTCAATCTAGAGGTCTGGAATCCGCACCTGTTCGCGGGGTTGTGTCCCGGCAAGGAGGCACTTGTTGGGCGGGCGCACTGGCTCAAGGCGCTCGATTACGCCGTGGGGGTCTTTGGGCAGGGCAACGTGCGCAGTATCCTCATCGCGGGGCTCGAACCGCTGGCGAGCTACTTAGAGGGCGCACAATACCTGACAGAGCACGGCATTTTCGCCGACCCCAGCCCGTGGATGCCCATGCCCGGCTCGATGATGGAGGGGCAGAGCACGCCCACCGCCCAGTGGCACATCAACCTGCTGGTGCAGACGCTCGACCTCTGGGAACGTTCTGGCTGGAATCTGGAGGATGTCGCCAAAGACGGCTGGTTGTCGTTCAACGATCTGGCCGCCATGCGCCTGCACGTCCGCGCGGACTATGCCGACCACCCCGAAAAGAACATAGAGGACGACCTGCGCTACAAACTCGCCGTATTAGGGAAATTAGACTTTTGATGTTAGATGTTAGATATTAGATTTTGCGGCACACCCATTTCGCGCAGATCTAACATCTAGCATCTAAAATCTAGTGTCTAGAACCGTAGGGGCGGCAACCTGCCGCCCGCTGATCCCTACAACATGCACAAATCCTTGGAGACATTATGCCCACGACACAAACACACATTGCGCTGCCCCGCGCGAAAACGCCGGAGGCCGTCGGCGTTTCCTCCGCCGAAGTGCTGGCGTTCCTGCGCGAGGTGGAAGAAGCGCGGCTGGAGCTGCACAGCTTCATGGTGTTGCGCCATGGACAGGTGGCGGCCGAGTGTTTCCGCGCACCGTTTCGTGCGGAATACAACCACCAAATGTGGTCGGTGAGCAAGTCGGTGACCGCCACGGCCATTGGCTTTGCCATCTACGACGGCCTGCTGACGCTCGACACCCGCGTGCTAGATATCTTCCCGGAGTACGCGCCCAACCGAACGGACTATGCGCTGGAAAAGCTCACGGTGCGCCACTTGGTGAGCATGACATCGGGCAAGTCGCCGCCCTATCTCTCCCCGAAAGGCGCGAACGTGGATTGGCTGCGCACCTATATGGAAGCGTCGTGGTACAACGACCCGGGCGCGGAGTTCCGCTACATCAACGAGAATTTCTACGTACTGTGCGCCATTTTGGTGCGCGTGACTGGGCAGAGCGTCCTGCGCTATCTGACCCCGCGTTTGTTCGTGCCGCTGGGCATCGAAAATCCCTTTTGGGAGACGGACAACTGGGGCATCGAGGCGGGCGGCTGGGGCTTTTACGCCAAGACGGAGGATCTGGCCAAGCTCATGCTCTGTTACCAGCAGGGCGGCCAGTTCGCGGGCAAACAGGTTATCCCCGCCGCGTGGGCACGGGAGGCCGTGCGGCTACAGACCCCCTGCGTGGGGCTGCATTCCAGCTGCAACGCCGGGTACGGCTTCGGCTTCTGGCGCAATCCCGCCGACAGGGCAGGGGACGGCTACCGCGCCAACGGCATGTTCTGCCAGTTCGGCATCAACTTTAGCGACTATGATGCCGTGTTCGTCTGTAACAGCGCCGTCACGGACGAAGAGGTTGTGCACCAGCTGATCTGGAAGCACTTCCCGGCGGCGTTTTTTGACGGCGATGCCCCCCAGACGGCCGAGCACTTTGCGGACACGCTGGGCGCGTCGCGCTACGAAGCCCCGCCGCCTGTGTCCGTGCGCAGTCCCCTTGAGCCGCAGATCACAGGCCGCCGCATTCTCCTACAGCGCAAGCGACTTTTGCAGCTCATCCACTTCCCCGTGGGCGTCCTGCCCGTGATTGTCACGGCGAAAACCGCCGTGCTACCTCGGCAAATCAGCAACATCACGCTGGATTTTGCCCCCGATGCCCTGCACTTCAGCTGGCACGAGGGACACGAAGAAAATCGCGTGACCTGCGGCATGGACGGCACGACCCACAGCGACACGATCCGCCTAGGCGGCATCGATTACCGCACCCTCAGCCACGCCCTCTGGCAGGATGAGGGCACGCTGGACGTGCACATCCGCGCCGTGGAGACCATTGCCGCGCAACGCCTGCGCTTTGTGTTCGGCAAAAAGGGCAAAGTGACGATGCAATCGCTCAGTTCGCCGCCGATTGAAGACATTTTGGGCTTTTTGACAGAGGGCGCGGTGTTCCTCTTCAAGTTCAAGCCGCTGTTGGCGCTCATTCGCTGGGCTCTGCGCCAGCTACCCAAATTCATTGAACCCGTCCACAAAGGCTGGTATTAAAGGAGAAAATTATGTCCGTTTTGTCCAACGAGGCGCACGCGGCAGGGCTCGCGCGTCTGATTCAAGTGCCCACCATCGCCACGGAGTTGCCCGCACTGCTACAAATGCCCGTGAAGACAGGGCCGGAATATTTTGCGCAGTTCCGCGAAGTTTTGGCGCAGCTGTTCCCGCTGGTGTTTGAAAAGCTGGAGCTCATCCGTCCGCGCGAGGACGCGCTCTTGTTCAAGTGGACGGGCAAGGCGCACGACCGCCCGCTGGTGTTTTTGGGTCACCAAGATGTCGTCCCGGCGGACAAGGCCAACTGGACGCACCCGCCCTTTGCGGGCACGATTGCCGAGGGCAAGATTTGGGGGCGCGGCGCGATGGACTGCAAAAACGTGGTCTATCTAGTGCTGCGTGCGCTGGAGGAGCTGCTGGAAGAGGGTGTAGTGCCCGAGCAGGACGTGTATTTCGGCTCGTCCGACTGCGAGGAGGTCGCCGGGCAAGGTGCACCCGCCATCCGCGATTACTTCATCGAACACAACATCAAACCCGCCATTGTGCTCGACGAGGGTGGGCTGATTCTCGACAAGCTCTTCTCGTTCATCAAGAAGCCCTATGCGGTCATCGGCATTGTGGAAAAGGGCTTTGGTGTTATTAAATTCACCGCCAAATCGCGCGGCGGGCACACCACTGCGCCGCCCAAAAACACGCCCATCGAGCGTCTGTCGCGTTTTGTGGTGGACGTGCACAGCCACAACTACTTCAAGGCGCACTTTTCGCCAGAGGTGGTGCAGATGATCGAAGGTCTGGCGGAGGGCGTGCCCGCGCCTTTGTCGTTTGTGTTCCGGCACATCAAGGCCTTTGCGCCGCTGGTGAAGAGTGCGTTGCCCAAGCTGCACCCCATGGGCGGCGGGCTACTCAAAACGAACATCACCTTCACCATGTCCGGCGGCGCGATTGTGCCCAACATGATCCCCAACGAGGCGTATGTCATCGCCAATCTGCGCTATGGCCGTTACCAAACCGTGGCGGATTGCCGCAAAATATTCGAAAAACTCATCAAAAAGTACGACCTAGAGATGGAAGAGCTGGCCGTGCAGGATGCCACGAGCGTGGTAGACACTGGGGGCGCGGGCTACCAGTACCTCACGCAGTGCATCCGCACGCAGTTCCCTGACGTGGGCATCACGCCCTACGTGATTATGGGTGGCACAGATGGGCGGCACTTTCAGGAGCTCTCGCCCTGCTCGCTGCGCTTCTCCCCCGTGCGTCTGACGAGCGAACAGCTCATGACCATGCACGGCGACAACGAGAATCTGAATGTGGATGCCCTTGGCGAGGGCGTGGCGTTTTTCAAATACTTCATCCAGAATTATCGCTAATCAAGCGAAAAAACGCCTCAGTGTGCACATGCGGCAGAGGCGGTTTTGTCTATTCATACTAATCCGCAATAAAAAATCATTGCACATCACAACAGGTGTAGGGGTGACCCTTGCCTGTGCCCTGCGGGTATGGTCGCCCTGTGCGCAAAACGCATCATCGGGGCAACCACAAGGGTTGCCCCTACGCAAGGATAATTAATGCGGAATAGCATTAATTGTGATAATAGACAAACGGGGAGATGTGGACATCGCCCCCTACGGAAGGATTTCTAAAACGGAATAGTATTAGTGAGTGATAATCTCATCGAACACCACGGGGACATTCTCGCGCAAGATGCGCTGAATTTCCGCCGCCAGCTCGCGGATTTGCGGGTGCGCGGCAGGGGAGAGGCGCAGGCGCAAAAAGTGCCGCCACTCCCGCAGGTCGTAGGTCACGACGATTTCGGTTTTCAGGGCGTTGGGGAGCACCGCGCGGGCTTCCTGCGGCGTTGCGCCCGCGTCCAGCAGGGCAAAGTAGTGGCGTTCCGCATCGCGCATGGCTTCTCGCCAAAGCGCCAGCTGCGGGCTGTCGTCCGCCCAAAAGGAGGGGCGGATGCAGGTAATCTCGCGCCCGAATTTTTCCGCCCCATAGTTGCAATAGCGCGTGCTCTCTTGGCTGTAGCTGCCGATGCGATGGCGCACGATTTCGTGTGTCACGCCGCGGTCGCAGATGAGGCGGAGCGTGACTTTCTCGTGCTCCAGCACGGATTCATGCCCACTGCGCAGGAGCATCGCCACGAATTTTTGCGCACTGTCGCCCGTGATGCGATCCTCACTTTTGTAGCAAGTGCGCCCCGCACGCTCTAAGCGGCGCAGCAGATCCGCGCCGTCAATGGCATCCTCCAAGATGACCGAAAAGCCGATTTCTTTCATTCTCCACCCGTCAATACAATATGGCTATATTATAAACTGTTTCGGCAAGGAAAGTCAACCCCGCAATGCGATGCATTGTGCTTCGCGCAGCGAGAAGAGCAGCACGTCACGCACGGGCAAGCCAGTGCACAGCGCCAATGCCTTGGCGTAGACGTTCAGCTGCGGCGCGTAGCGTGCGCGGAGCTCTGCGCCGCTGGCGCGGTCGGTTTTGTAGTCCGCAATCACCAGTGCGCCGTCCTCCACGAACACAATGTCCGCCGCGCCAATCACCGTGATTTTCTCGCTACTTTTTGCGTATTCTGGGTACAGTTCGCCGATGGGCAGACGCGCGGTGAATTGCCGCTCGCGCTGCACGTCCGGCATCGCCGCCAGAATCCGGCGGCACAGATCGCTTTCTAAAAAGCCCTGAATCATCCGCCGCTCGCTCGTCGTCAGCTCACTCGTGCGCAGTGCCCCGTCGTCCGCAATCGCGGCCAGTGCTGTGTCCAAATCTTCACGCGCGTCACCAAAGTCCAGATGCTCCAGCGTCCAATGGAGCAACGTGCCCCGCTGGGCGGCGCGGCGGGTTTGTTCCGCCAAAAATGCGGGCACGCGCTGGGCCACGGCGTCGGGATAGTCCCCCCGCGCAAAGGAGGAGGCCGTCTGTTTGGCGGGCAAGCCCGGCGGTGCGCTGATCGGGTACGCCCAGGTCATCCGCGCGTGCAGTTCCTCCACCAGCGCGGTGGACGGCGCGGGATAGTCGGGCACATCGTGGCGAATCTCCGTCACGTCGGGTACGTCCACCAGCGCGGCCTCCAGCGAAAAATTGCACTCTTTTTGCGACTGAATAGACACAGGGGGCAGGGCACAGGCGGCGCGGATTTCGTGGGCGTCCGGGTGGCGCAAAAATGCCGCCAAAAGCCAGTCCAGATAGCTCGCCGCGCTGCGCACGACATACCCCGGCACGCGTGAGGCATCGGCAATTTTGGCCGCCGCCGCTTGTAGCTTGTGTTCCATGGTGGTGTTGCCGCTCGCCGCGCCTAGGAAGATCAGTAGCTCCTTGGCGCGTGTGGTCGCCACGTACAGCAGGCGGAGCTCCTCCGCGCGGTCAAGCTGTCGATTCTCCAGCGCGGCGGCCGTGTGCGCCAGCGTTTTGTAGATGCCGAAGGCATCGCTCTCCCGCAACTTGAGCCCCAAACCCGCCGTCGGCGCGAGCGCTACGGGCTTTTGGGCATCCATGTCGTTGAACGCCGCGCCGCAGTCCGCCACGATGCACACTGGGAACTCCAGCCCCTTGGATTTGTGGATGGTCATGATGCGCACGGCGTTTTCTGTGGCCGTCAGCGCGGCGGCGTCCAGCTCTTCGCCGCGCTCCTGCAACGCCGCAAAAAAGCGCAGTAGCCCCGACAGCCCCGGGTGATCCGAGGCGTGACTTTCCGCCGCCAACTCCCGCAAGCGCAGCAGATTGGCCTGCCGCCGTGCCCCGTTCTTCATGGCCAGCACAATGTCCCACAGACCGCACTGCGTAAACAGACGCCCCAAAAACTGCGCACAGGGCAGTGCCAGCGAAAGAGTACGCCACGCCTGTAGCTGCGCCAAAAAGTCCGCAAAACGCGTGTCGCTTTGCGCGGCAGTCACCACGCGATGATACAGCCGCTGCTTCTTTGCGCCCAGCCGCGCCACGTCGTCTTCGCTGAAGCCAAACAGCGGCGAGAGCAAGACCGCCAGCAACGGCACGTCCTGCACGGGGTTGTCGATGATCTGTAGCAGTGCCAGCGCAAGGCGAATCTCCTTGCCCGCAAAAAAGCCGCCGCGCAGCTCGACTTGGCTGTCGATGTTCAGCCGCGCCAGCGCCGCCGCATACACGCCGCCCTTGCGCTTTGTGGCCCGCATGAGCACCGCAATGTCGCTCGGGCGCACGGGGCGCATTTTGCCGTCGTCTCCCTGCACTTGAAAGCGACTGTCCAGCAGCTTTTGTATGTACACGGCGCAGGCACGCGCTTGTTGATCGTCCCGGTCCTCGTCCGTCCGCAGGCGCAGCAGTTGCAGGACGCAGTCGGGCGTGTGGCGGGGGAGAAACGTGGCGGCGGGGTAGAGATACTCGTCCGCGTTGTAATCCACATCGCCCGCGTCCGCCTGCATCAGCTGAGAGAACAGGAAGTTGACGCAGCCCGTGATGCCCGCCCGTGAGCGAAAATTGCGCCCCAAAATCACCTTGCCGCCCGTCTGCCGCCCGTCCGCCCCCGCCTGCGCACGCGGCAAAGCCGCCCGCCGCTCAAGGAACAGCGTAGGCTCTGCCTGCCGAAAACGATAGATGCTCTGCTTGACGTCGCCGACGAAAAACAGGTTCGTTTCGTTTTGGCTCAGTGCCACGAACAGGGACTCCTGCACGCGGTTGACGTCCTGATACTCGTCCACCAAAATCTCTGCGTAGCCCGCACCGATTGTCTGCGCCAGCGGTGTTTTTTGCCCATTTTCGTCTATGAGCAGGTGCAGTGCCATGTGGGCAATGTCGCCAAAATCGGCGACACCCAGTGCCTTTTTGTGCGCGGCGAGCGCATCGCCATATCGGCGCGTCAGGGCGAGCAGCGCGTCCGCCTGTGGTGCGAGCAGTGCCGTGTCCCGCGCAATTTCCGCCGTGTCCCAGAGGAAAAACTTGTCGCGCAGGTCTTTTTCCAGCACTTTTTTCATGTACTTTCGCCGCTCAGTCGCCCACGCCAAAATGTCCGTTTTTTCGCACTTTTGCCGCCCCATGGGATCGAAGGACAGGGATTGGAACGCCTTGCGTGCCGCGTCCCAGTCGCCAGAGCGCACTTTCTCCTGCAAGCGCGAGAGCAGCGCAAGGTCGCTCACATACGCCGCAGAGAGCTTCAGCCGCGCCGCCTCGTCCATCACGTCCAACGCCGCGCGGTGCATCATTATCAGGGTGTCCAGCGCCTCGGCGGCCTCGCGGAGCAAAAACCGCCCCCACGTGCCCTTGCCGACTTCCGCCGTTTCGTGATACGACGCGCCCAAGGCGGCCAGCCACTGTGTGGGCTGTGCGTTCGCCTGTGCCTTGCTGTGTAGCGCGTGGATGGTCTGCGCCAAACGCTCGTCGCCGTGGGCATCGCTCAGTAGCGCACGCAGGGCGGCGAAGGCCTCGTCGTCCTCCTCATACGCCGCCTGTAGAAGTGTCTGCATGATTTCGGCCTCCAGCGCGTGGGCGGCGGCCGTGGTCAGGAGCTTGAGGTCGGGGGGGACATCGAGCGCGGCGAAATTCTCGCGCACTAAGCGCGCGCACAGGCTGTCGATCGTGCCGATTTGTGCGCTGGGCAGCAGGAGTAGCTTGCGGCGCAGTTCGCTGTCTTCTGGGTTCGCGTGGGCGCGTGCCGCCAAGGCCGTGCCCAGCTTTTGGCGCAGCTGCGCCGCCGCCGCCCGCGTGAAGGTCACCACCAAGAGCTCCGCCGGCTCAATCGGGTCGACCGGGTCTGTCAGCCGCCGTAGCACGCGCTCCACCAATACCGCCGTTTTGCCGCTGCCCGCCGCCGCCGACACCAAAACCGTGCCGCCCCGCGCACGGATGGCCTGCTCTTGCTCGTTTGTCCACTGCACTGCTTAGCCCCCTTTCTCTGTCACGTTGTCGTGCGCACTGCGTCGTCGTCCTCGTGCAGGCACACCGCGCTGTAATCGCAGTACGCGCACGCGTCCGTGCTCTTTTCGCGCACGGGCAGCGCGTCTATTTCGCCCTCCTGAAGGCGCGACCCGAAATCCACCAGCAAGCTGTCCACTTGTTTTTGCAGCTCGGCGAACTGTATGAGCGTGCACAGCGCGTCGGATTTTTTGAGTGCGCCGTCTTTTTTTGTGCCCACGGGGATGTACTGCCCGGCCAGCGTGCGCTCCATCGCCTGTAGCACGCGCAGATCCTCCAAAAATAGACCAGAGGGCACGGTGCTCAGCTGTTCCTCCTCTTTTGTGTCGCCTTTTTTGACCGACAGCTTCAGCGGTTGATAGACCACGGCGGCCGGACGGGCGGCGGGATCGCTCTTTTGCAGGGCGAAGAGATAGATCAGCAGCTGCACCTGCAAGCCCGCCAACACATGGCTGAGCTGTAGCTTCTTGCCGCCGGACTTGTAATCCACTACACGCAGATAGTGTTCACCGCCGATTTCTGCGCTGTCCACGCGGTCGATGCGCCCGGTGAACGAAATCGTGCCGCCGCCCGGCAGGGTGAGCGCATACGCAGGGAGCGCCGTGCCGCCTAGCTCAATCTCAAAGCCCACGGGGCGAAATTCGCTCTGCCGCAGCTCTTCCAACAGCCGCCAGAGCACTTCGGCGAGCACGCTGGCGTTGCGCTCCAGCAGTGCCGCCAGCTGTTTGCTGTGCATTAGGCCCTGCATGTTCTCCGCGCGGTATTGCTCCACCAACGCGCGGATGGCGGGCAGGCAGTCCGCTTTTTGGTATGTCAGCAGCGTTTCCTGCCCGATGTCCGCAAACAGCCGCTCCAGCACAAAGTGCAGTAGCGTCCCGCGCCGCATAGGGTCGAGCTGCACGCGCTTTCGCGCCTTGGCCTGCACGCCATATTGGCAAAAATAGCCAAATGGGCAACGCGCGTAGCTCTCGGCGCGGGAGGCCGAAAAGCGCAGATGCTGCCCAAACAGATCCTTGGCCGTGGGGGTGGTCAGCGCAAAGGGGGCTTGCACAGCGGCACGCTCCAGCGCGGCGAGCTTGCCTTGCATCCCCGGCAGCTCTGCCAGCGCGGCGCGAATGGATGCCGCCCCGCTGTCCGCATCCCGCCGTCTGTGTGCCAACTGCGCAAAGGCAAAGGTCGGCGATTCGGCAAAGAGCAGCGCATCGTCGTCCTGCGCCAACCCCTGCGGGAACAGGGCACGGATCTCGCTGATAAAGTCGCTGGGTAGCAGTGCACTGCCGTCCGAAGTCTGCGTGCGGTAGCTCAAAAAGAGCCCCTCCCGTGCCGCCGCCAGCGCATGATAGACAAAAAAACGCTCCTGCGCCTGCGCGGCCTCCCCGATGGGTGAGAGCGGCAGATCCAGCTTTTGTAGCTTTGCACGCTCCCCCGGAGAGAGCAGCCCGCCGCCCGCGTCCTCCAGCGGAAAAACGCCCGCGTTGCAGCCCAACACAAACACCGCCCGTGGCGATTGGCAAAAGCGCATCCGGTGCGCGCTGCCGATGGCCGGCTCGTCAAGCCCTTGGGGAATGCTGCCAATGGTCTGCGCGTCCAGCAGGAGGGAAAACAGTTCGCGCAGGCGCGTCACGGGGCGTGGAGAAGTGACCAACAGCGCGAAGTGGTCGAGAAAATCCACCAGCTGCTCCCACAGGCGTGCCTGCTCCCCCGCAAGGATGTCCTCGCCCTGCGCCTGCAGTGCCGCCACTTGACCGCGCAGTGCGTCGGCCGTGCCCAGAGAGGTGAGCAAATCCCACAGCGCACGCGCCATCGCTTCGCCGTCCAGTGCGTCACGCGTTGCCGCACGCAACGCCAACAGCGGTGTCATGACCCGCGCACGCAACGTCTCCAGCTCGGCCAGTGCCTCTGCCGCCGAATCGGCGGCTCTACTCGATTCGCCGTCTGGGTGCAGCGTGAAGGGTCGCGCCCAGGCGCTGCCGTCAATCTGCCAGAGGAATGCGTAATTCTCCAGCCGCGCCGTCTCCTCGGTGTCGAGCCCCGCCAGCCCCGTTTTTAGCAGCTGCAACAGTCCCGCCGTCCGCGCCCCCTCGCACGCAAAATCCATGGCGGCGCACAGCAACAAGAAAAGCGGCTGTGTGGCCACGGGCTGTCGGCTGTCCTGAAACAGCGGCAACCCGCAGGCGTGCAGTGCCGCGCGGAGCGGTGCTTCATAGACGCTCGCGTCCCGCGCAATCACGGCGATGTCGCGGCAGCGCATGTCCGTTGTGCGCACCAGCTTTTTGATTTGCAGTGCCGCCCACGTGCATTCATCGTGCAGGCTACCGCAGGCGTGGAGGTGGATTTCGGGCGCGGGCGCGTCGTAGGGCACGGCGTCGCGGTCAAAGAGGTTTTGCTCAAGATGCTTTAGAGACGCGGCGGCGGGGAGCGACCGCCTGTCTGAAAGCGTGTCGTCCAAAGACAGCGTCTGGATTTTGCAGCCGCACTGCCGCCCCAAACGAATGAGCGCCTGCGCGGTGTTTCGGGTGTGCGTGAACGCGCCAGCGGGATCAACGGGCGCGGCGGCACTGTCCGCGCAGACCAAAAAATCCACTTCCGCCGCTTGTTTTAGGATCTCGGCCAGCACGGCGTGTTGCTGCCCCGTCAGCCCGTGGAAGGCGTTGAAGACCACCAGCGCCCCCGCCAACGGATGCGTTTGGGGCAACATTTCTTGCAGCTTGTCCAGCAGCGTCTCTTCGTCAAAATAAGACAAAGCGCACCCCGCGTCATAGACATCCGTCAACTGCGCCAGTTCCAATAGCTTGCTGCCGAGGGGATCGTCCTGCGGCAATTTCTGCGCCGCTTGGCGGAGCGCTGCCGTGCCCACGCCGTTTTGGTGGAGCTCCGTGCGCAGGCGCAATAGCTCGTGCACCGTGCCCACATGCGCTTCTTTGCCCGCATAGAGTGTCAGCGTGTCCTGTAAGCCCTCGAGCGTTTGGCTCATGAGCACCGCACGCTCGCCCGCAGAGAGCGGGGTGTATTTGTCCGCGGACTTGCCCAAAAGCAAGTGCGCTAGGCGCGTAAACGAACACACCCGCACACGATCGGCGTGCTCATGCCCAATGCGGTCAATCAGGTCGCGCTCGCTGATGTACGCGTATTGTTCGGGCACAATCAACCACACCGTTTGGTCGCTGTGCGTTAAGACCTCAACGATACGCTCGTGCGCCCAAGTGGTTTTGCCATGCCCGGCGCGTGCCGTGACGATTTTCAAACGGCACGTTTCCCTCTCAGCGCGCACTTAAAACGGCCACCAAGGGATGAGATTCCGCGCCGTTGTGGGTTCAGGTTGTGGGGCATAAATATCTGGCGTCTCTTCGGTTTCGGGATCGGTTTCGGGCGGCTGTGTGGGCGGCGCAGCGTATACGTGCAGATACAGCTTTTTGCCGCGCTCGCATTCGCTGCCCTCTTCAATCGAGCCTTGGATGATCTGCCCTTCCTGATGTGTGCCGTCGTTGGGTTCGTTGATGACCTCAATCACCAGCCCCGCGCCCTCCAATATGCCGCGCACATCGCCCAGCAAGTAGTCAATATAGGGCGGCACGCGCACCAGTTCCGGCCCTTTGCTCACCGTCAGCTTAATCACCGTGCCCAGCGGCACGCGTTGCCCGGCCGGAATGCTCTGGGCACTGATTTCGTTTGTCGCCACCGTGGCACTCCAGTCAAACTCTGTCTCCAGCTTAAACTGTTGCTTCCACGGCAGGGTATCGAGAATGTCGGTATATGTGCGCCCGCGGCTGGCCTCCATAAAGTCTGGCACGATGAAATCGCCCGTCTGGAGATCCGTGGTGACGGGCACTTGCGGTGGCAGCGTGACCGAGCGCGGCCACCAGCCGGAGACCACGTCCCGAAAGACCGTCAGTGCCAACACGATGCCCACCAATAGGCACACACCCAGCGTGGTGGCGACCGTGGCCAAAACGATTTTCCCGGAGGTTTTTTGCGGCGGGACGGGGGACGCGTCTTGCGCGGGAAGCACGGGGGCGAGCGGTTGCGGCTGTACATTCGCCCACACCGCGTCTGGCGCGGCGTTGAGTTCGGCGCGGAACTTCTCCACGTTCTCCGTGCGCTCGCTCACTTTAATCTCCAGCGCGTTGGTCAACGCATTGATGACGTAAGCGGGCACCTGCTCGGCCAATTTGCCGGGGATCATCAGTCTGTCGTTGCGGATGCGTAGCGACGCGTCAATGGGGTCACTGCCCACCAGCACGCGGTAGTAGAGCCCGGCGGCGGCGTATACGTCCGTCCAAGGCCCTTGCCGCTCGCTCAGACCGTATTGTTCCGATGCGGCGTAGCCGGGGTATAGCTCACTGCGCAGACCGCCGCCGGCCGTGCGCGCTTGCCAGATGGTAAAGCCCGTCAGGCACAGCTTGCGCTCTGGCGTGACCAAAACCGTGGAGGGCGAAATGCCCAGATGGAGCACACCCGCGCCGTGCAGTGCCGACAGCGTGGGCAACAGCGGCGCGAGCAGTTTTTGCGCTCCTTCGGCGGGCAGTGTGCCCGTGACCGAGCGCAGCAATAGGTATTCGCGCAGGGTAGAGCCTTCCACGGCCTCCTGCACGGCATAGACCGTGTTGTTCTCTTCAAAAACGCCCAGCACGGGCACGAGCCCAGAGAGTCCGCGCATTTGCTCCAGCTTGTGCCAGAGTGCGCGGAACGCGTCACGGCAAGTGCCAAAGCCCTGTTCAAAACAGGGGAAGGCCTGCACGCCCAGTCGGTCGCTCTCGCGACTGGCCAGTGCGTCGGGGAAAAACTCGCGCAGACGGACTGGCTTGCCCTGCGCGTTGTCCCAACCGGTGTAGGTGATGCCGTCGCCGCTGTGGTCGAGCGCACGCCCCACAATATAACGCCCCTGTAGTAAGAGACTGCGCAAGGGCAACAAGGGGGATTCTTGGGCAAAATTGCTGGCAAAACCGCAGTGTGCGCACACATCCGCGCCACCCAGCGGGTGCAGACAGTTCATACACAGTTGCTCTGGTTGCAACATATCCGTTCCTTATAAACATGTGATGGGGTTCAAAAAACAAGAGAGCACTTTCTCTATGTATAGTATAATACCAAACCCGTTAAAAAATGTCAACAACAAAGTTGTAATATCTTCAGAAACATTTGCGCAACAAAGCTTTTTTATTTGTACGGTGTAGGGGCGAGCTGTGCTCGCCCGCTGGTTTGTAGGGGCGGCAACCTGCCGCCCGCTGCAATGAGGGACGAGGGTTCAGGATACAGGCATGAGGGATGTGCGCAAAACGTTGTGCGTAGCCCCAAATGTATGCCCAGCAAACCTCACTCCTCCGTCCTTATTCCTCATGCCTCTGTGCGCCCGCTGATCTCCACCAACAATTATTTTTGGTTCAAAGGCAACAAGTGCCCCGTGAGCTCTGCCCAGAAGCGTTCTGGTTCATCGGAAGAAGGCCCGTGGGCGCTGTTTTCAAACCAGACCAAGTCTTTGTCTGGCGCGTTGATCACGTCGTAGTACGCCTGCACCAAGTCGGCGGGGGTGTTGTTGTCGTGCCGCCCGGCGAAGATGTAGTAGGGCATCGCGAACGTGTGGCACTGCGTGGGGAAGTCGTAATCCACCAGCAGCGGCCAGAGCCGCTCCAGCGAGCGCATACTCCCCAGTGCGTTGCCCACCATGTCCGTCCACGTGAATTCGCCGGATTTCGCCATGCTCTTGGCGAACATCTGGATGAAGCCCTCGCGCTGTTTGTCGCTGAAGCCACCGTACTTTTTCATGACGTTGCGCTGGGTTAAAAGCCCCGCCAGTCCGCCGCGATACTGCCCCCGCACGGGTGCACCCACCCACGCGAGCTTTTTCAAATCTTTCAGATCGCCCGCCTGCAGAGCTTCGCGCAGAGCAAAGCCGTAGCTGAGTTCTTCGTTGCGTATCCCGTTGACCGTCTGCCCCTGCCCAACGTAGGCCGCTATGTTCTCTGGGTGTCGGGCGCACAGCCATGTGCCCAGCGTCGTGCCCCAGCTACCGCAGAGCAGAAAGAGCTTTTCCTGCGCGAATTTGGCGCAGAGCCACGCCACCAGCTCGGCGGCGTCTTCCACCAGTTGTTCGGGCGTGAGCGTTTTGAAGTCCGTCCCCCAATACGAGCCGCCGCAACCGCGCTGATCCCACGTGACGAGCGTAAACGTGCTCGCCCAGTCGCGTTTGGCGGACAGTACGCCGCCGCGGTCGGGCACGCCCGGCCCGCCGTGCAGGAAGAGCAGAAGGGGATTGCGCACGTCTTCGGTGAGGATATGCACGGTCTGTTTTTGTCCGCCCAAAGGGATGCGCAGAATTTTGTCCAACATGGAGCTACTCACTTTCTATTGCGGCCGCAATCATCGTGAAAAAAAATCAACAGAGGCAACGCCGAAACGTTGCCTCTGCTGTTCGTTTCGCGCTGTTAACCTTGGGGTGCGTCGACCGGGCAGACTGCCCCGCACGCGCCGCAGTCAATGCAGGTGTCCGCGTCGATGACGTACTTGTCGTCGCCTGCGCTGATGGCGTTGACGGGGCACTCGCTCTCGCACGCGCCGCAGGAAATGCACTCGTCATTGATGATATATGCCATGCAATAGCCTCCTTATGATGTTGCCTATATTATAACACGTTTTTGCAAAAATGCAATAGGCAATGCGGATTTCTTTTCGTTTTTCGTGTTAAGTGTAAAGGCAATATTCCGCAGTGTTAAAACAGATGTGCTCTTGTATTTTCTAATTTAGAAAAAATTTGCGCAAAATATGCCCAAAACACAGGACTTATGCACATTGTCCACAGAGTTATCCACGCTTTTTGTCGCATCGAAAATATTACAATCTGTTAAGATTTGTCTATATTGTATAATTTTTTTCTGTGCGGCGCAGACTATGGGCAGTCAAAAAACAGGGGGCAGCGGGATGGTCAAAGGGGTCAGTCGGCAGGTCTTGGAGCTGAACGCACCGCCGTGTGTGTATTTTGAGCGGGTGCTGTTTTTTGTCAAGCCCGAATATTCCGCCACCAGCGAGGGCACGCTGCGCGAGCGTGCGCGGTATATTGCGCAGTCCGCCGGCCTGCCGCCCACGCAACGCATCCGCCAGACAAAACGGCGCAAATGGTTGGCTGTTTGCGCGTCCGTATTGGGCGGCGCACTGCTCGGCGCGGGCGTGATGCTGTTTTTGGTGACGCATATTTGATTCAAAAGGCAGAGGACAGAGGGCAGAAGACAGATTTCAGGTCAGCATGGATTCATTCGCTAATAAACCCGTAGGGGCGGCAATCTGCCGCCCGTTCATCCTCGCAAACACTATGGTTCTCCAGCGGGCGCACAGGGGCGTGCGCCCCTACATTGCACTAGAGAAGCGATAACACCCAAATGCCAGTATTCGTGACATCGGCAAAGAAAGTTAGGCTGTATTATGGCAAAAACAATCACAAAAAGCACTTCGCGTGCGTTGCGCAATTATTTCCGCGCGTGTTTTGTCGTCGTGCTCATGGCGGCGGTGGGCGCGGGGCTGATCCTCACCGAAGACGGCACGCAGCGCGTTGAATCCGGCGACGCGCCCGAGAGCATCGCCGTATTGCAGTCGGACGCCGAGAAAGTGCAGCTGCTCTTCCCCAACGAAGAGATGGCGCTGTCGTTCCATTGGCCAGATCTGCCGGGTTTCGTGGAACTATTGCCCTCGCCCCTGAGCAACGTTGTGTGGCTTGGCCACGCGGTGATGGATGCGATTGCGGGATAAAGAATAGTTAATAGTTAATAGTGAATAGTGAATAGGTTTTGAGGCTATGAATTGTGAGGGTAGGGGCGACCCTTGTGGTCGCCCTGTGGGTATGGTCGCCCTGATAAACAGGGCATGGGTGTGTTGGGTTGTAGGGGCGCGCGCCGCCTATCTGTATCCTCACGCCTCATTCCTGATTCCTCACGCCTCCACGCCCGATCACTTGTGAGACGTTCTCCCAGCCGCGATCGATCAGTTCCGCGTGGGTGATGGTGGTGTTGCCCTCTGCGGCCAACGCCGCCACGACCAGTGCCGCGCCGCCGCGCAGATCCATGGCCTCCACACGCGCACCATGCAGGCGCGGCACGCCGTAGATGGTGGCGCGGGTATCCTTGAGGCGAATGTGTGCGCCCATTTTGCTGAAGGCACGCACTTGGCGAAAGCGGCGCTCAAAAATGGTCTCCTCAATGTGGCTCGTGCCCGTGGCGGTGCAGGCCAGCGCAAGGAAGGCCGCCTGTGCGTCCGTGGGGAAGCCGGGATACGGCGCGGTGATGAGCGTGCCGAAGCTTTGCAGACGCCGTGGCGCACGCAGGTGTAGCGTGTCGTTCACGGGCGTGATGCGACAGCCCATGCGGCGCAGGGGTGGCAGGATGGGCGCGAGGTGCTCGTGCACCACGCCGCGCAGGAGCACTTCGCCGCCCGTCACGGCGGCGGCGGCCAAGGTGCTGCCGGCAATGATGCGGTCGGGCATGACTTGATATGTGCAGCCGTCCAGCCGCCGCACGCCCTCGATGGTGATTTCATTCGTGCCCGCGCCGTGGATTTTTGCGCCGCAGGCGTTCAAAAACCGCGCCAGATCCACGATTTCCGGCTCACGCGCCGCGCCGATGAGCTGCGTTTTGCCGTGCGCGGTGGCCGCCGCCATGAGGATGTTTTCCGTCGCGCCCACGCTGGGAAAGTGCAGACGAATGGTCGCGCCGTGCAGGCCTTTTGGCGTGCGCAGTGTGATTTTTTCTTCGCCGTAGTGAATCCGTGCGCCCATTTGCTCCATGGCTTGCAGGTGCAGATCAATGGGGCGTGCGCCGATGGGACAGCCGCCCGGCTCGCTGATTTCGGCCATGCCCAGTCGCGCCAGCAGAGGCCCGAGCAGAAAAATGGACGAGCGCAGCGCTTGCATCAGTTGGGACGGGATTTTGTAGCTACGAGGCGCGCGGGCGTTGACCACCACCGTGTGCCCCTCCCAGCGCACACTACAGCCCAAGTGCCGCAGGATCTCGACCGTAGCGCCCACATCACTCAGCCGCGGCACGCCCGTGAGCACACACTGCCCCGACACGCAAAAACACGCCGCCAACAGCGGCAGGGCACTGTTTTTGGCACCCTGCACAGTGAATTCCCCCAGCAAACGCTGGCCGCCTTTGATCATCAGTTCCGCCATTTTCGCCCCCTTCTTTTTTTCACTTCTTTCTCTATCAGGCTATGCGATGCGAAATGCACAGGTGCGTGCGCTGTGGAGAAGGCAGATTTTCGGGTGCGCAAATAACGTTCGGAAAATCTTCATCAAAGAGCCATATAGTGAACGCAATGTGTGCGTATACTATAGAAAGTCAAGTGCGCCGCGCACATTGTTCCAGCCAATTTGCAGGACACTTGACGTAAGGCTTCGTCAGAATGCATAAAAAGGAGAGAAAAAATCTGGGCGAAGTCTCAAAATTCACGAAATTGTCATATCTTGTTCAAAAACCGTTTACATTTGAGCGTAAACCTGCTATAATGCGCTTAACCTACAGACGGTAGAGAATGTTGTTCCCCACTTCGCGGTTAAACCGCAAACAGCATTTAAGGAGAAGAGAATGGATTTCACAGCAACACGACAGGTGGCGGCGTTCCCACGCCGCGCAGATCTCCCCGCCACGAAAAAAGAGGCACAGGCGGAATACAAAAAGCGCGTCACGCGCACCACACGCTTTGGCATCCAGCGCAAAATCGTCAGCCACATGACCACCGAATCCTGGCGCAACATCCCCCACGTGACCTATCTCTACGAGCCAGACGTAACGGACTTCTTCGAGGCATTTCGCCAGATGGGCGTGCAGAGCAACCACCGCAACAAGGTGACGCTCAACACGCTGATGCTGCGCACGATTGTGGAGGGCATCAAAGCCGCGCCGCATTTGAATGGGCATATCAAATACGACCACGCGTCCACCAAGGGCAAGATTGAAACGCTCGAGAACATCGACGTGTCGATGCCGTGGATTCTGCCCAACGGCGAGATGATGACCATCAACCTGCACAACTGCGAGCGGCGAAATCTGGACGATTTGTCCGACTACATTGGCGATATGAGCCGCCGCATCAATAACACCGACCTGAACGAAGTGATGTACGACGTCTCCTACGACAACATGATGGGTCTGCTCAAGCGCGGCAAGATTGCCGAGCCGCTGCGCAAGGTGTTCGGCGCAAAAGTGGGCAAAGGCAAGGTCAAGCACCTGAAGGGCGACGCCAAAAAAGAGTACGAATCCATCGACACGCGCGACCGCCTGACGCTCTTTGACCTCCAACCGGGCACGGTGACCATCAGCAATGTGGGGTCCATCTACCGCGAGCAACGCGGTGCCATCGGCATCTTGGAGATCATCCCGCCGCAGATTTTCGCCATCGCCGTGGGCGGTGTGCAGGAACGCGCGGGCGTTGTGACGAAAGAGGACGGCAGCAAAGAAATCGCGGTGCGCAAAGTCCTGCCCATCTGCCTTGCGCTCGACCACCGTGCGCTGGACTTCGGCGATGCCGTGCCGTTCATGAAAAAGCTAGACGAAATCTTCGCCCGGCCGGAAGTCATTTACGGCTGGTAGATGAGAAGGCAGATGTCAGAGGGCAGACGTCAGAAGCCAGAGGACAGAGTCAAGACGCAATTCTGCCCTCTGTCTTCTGACTTCTGTCCTCTGTCATTGACACAGCACGCCCATTTATAGTATAATCCCCTCAGAAGAAACAATCTTTGGAGGGGACGTTTATGAAACACAAAAAGCTACGCCTCGCGCTCCTTTGCGCACTGGCTTTGGCGGCGCTGGGCGGGGGGATTTGGGGCGGCATCTATCTTTGGCAGATTCAGCCGCAACCCATCGCGCCGGGGGACTACAACGAGCACATTCCCTTCGCGGACTACATTGAAGAACAAGAAATTCCGCAAGGCAAAAACGTCTTCAACGTGCGCGATTACGCCGTGGACGGACAAAAAGACTGGACACAGGCCATCCGCGCGGCCATCGCTGCCGTGCGGGAGAACAGCGGCGGCACGTTGCTCTTTGAGGGCGGCGACTTTGTGAGCGGCACGGTGGATTTCTCGAACACAATCTATTTCACCCTCTGGGTAGCCCCCAACGCGCGGCTCATCGCCAGCCACAAGTTCGGCGACTTTGACGGCGCGTTCATCAAGGCCACCGGGGCTGAACATGTGCGCATCACCGGCGGCGGGATCATCGACGGGCAGGGCGAGTATTTCGTCAAACGCCCCAAAGAACTGCCGCGCCTCACGCCCTACGACACCACCGACATCCGCGCCCTGCGCGATGACTACTATGACCGCATCCGCTTTGGTCGCCTAGGGCGACCGAGTGCCATGGTCTGGCTGCGCGACTGCTCCGACGTACAGGTGGACAACATCACCTTGTGCGATTCCATGCACTGGACGCTGAAAATCGACCTGAGCGACAACGTGCTGGTGGAAAACATGGTCATCGACAACAATCGCCATGTCGCCAACACCGACGGCATCGACATCGTCGGCTCGCAGGATGTGACGGTGCGCCACTGCTTTATCTCCACCGCCGATGACGGCATTGTGCTCAAAACGCCCGAAGAAAAGAACCCAGAGCCCGTGTGGCGCGTGAACATCAGCGACTGCGAGATACAAACCTGCGTCAACGCGTTCAAAATCGGCACGGAAACCATTGGCGAAATCAGCACCGTGTCCCTCAACAATATCCACGCCGCCCTGCCGGGCATCTACCCCGGCGGGGTGAGCGGCATCTCCATCGAGAGCGAAGACGGCGCGTATGTGCACGACGTGACCATCCGCAACTTTTCCATGGACGGTGTCACCTGTCCGCTGTTCATCCGTCTGGGCGACCGCAACCGCTACGGCGGACAAAAGGGCGCGGGGCGGCTGGAAAACATCACGGTGGAGAATCTGACCGCCCGTGACGCAGAGCTGCCCATGCTCATTTCTGGCGTGAAAAACGGCAAAAGTGCCACGCAGTACATCAAGAACGTGACCCTGCGAGACTTTGACATCACTTATCGCGACAACAACGAGCAAGTGGAACTGCGCGATGACGTGCCCGAATACGCCAAAGATTACCCCGAAAACTGGCGTTTTCTCGACGTCCCCGCGTTTGGTCTCTGGGCGCGTCACGTGGACGGCCTGACGCTCGAAGGCATCGGTGTCACCCCGCGCACGGTCAACACACGGGGAAAATTCGCGTGGGTGGATGTCTTGCACTTTGAGGAGGAAGCACAATGAAAAAAATTGTGAAAAGAATATTGCTGGTGCTGTTGGTGACTTTTGTGTGTTTGGGCGGCGTAGCCGTTTGGCGTGTGGGGCTTCTCGCGCCCGGGCATGTCAAGAACCCTGTAATCCCCGACACGCCGGGCTTTGCGCTGGTCAAAGAGCTGCAGTTGGGCTGGAATTTGGGCAACACGCTCGAAGCGCACCAACGGGAGGATACCTATGGCCTCGACGACGAAACCCGCTGGGGCAACCCCAAAACCACCCAAGCGATGATCGACGCCGTCAAGGCCGCAGGCTTTGCCACCGTGCGCGTGCCCGTGACGTGGGCGTACCACATGGGTGACGCGCCGGACTACACGATCGATGCGGCGTGGCTGGATCGCGTGCAAGAGGTCGTGGACTACGCCTACGAGCGCGACTTATTTGTGATTCTCAACATGCACCACGACGATGCCTATTGGTTCATCCCCGACAAAAAACACGAGGCCGCCACCACGGCGCAGTTCACCCGCTTGTGGGAACAGTTGGCCGATCGCTTTGCGGACTACGGCGAGAAACTGCTCTTTGAAGCGGCCAACGAGCCGCGCGTGGTGGGCACGCTGCTGGAATGGGGCGGCGGCACAATGTGCGAGCGTGCGGTGCTCGGTCGCCTGAACGCAAAATTTGTGGAGACCGTCCGCGCTTCTGGCGGACAAAACGCCACGCGCTGGTTGCTCATCCCCACCTACGGCGCGTCCTACGAACCCGTGCCCATGGCCGCGCTCAAGTTGCCCGATGACCCGCGGCTTATCGTGTCCATTCACGCCTACGCGCCCTTGGTTTTTGCGTTTGAAAACAAGGCGGGCGCAAAGAGTACGCCCGACAGCAATGAATTCACGGACGCTGTGCGCCAGCAGGTGGACAAAACGCTCGGGCGCATCTACCGCACGTTTGTCGCCAAGGGCATCCCCGTGTATCTGGGCGAATTCGGCGCTGTGTCGAAGGACAACGAGCCCGCCCGTGCAGAATATGCCGCGCACTATTTGCGCGAGGCGGCACGCTACGGCATGACCTGCGGCTGGTGGGACAACGGAGGGAGCGGCACTTCGCAGGAGGTCTTCGCCCTGCTCGATCGCGACACGCTGACGTGGAAATACCCCGCACTTTTAGCGGCACTGGACGAGACTGCCCACGAAAATTCATAGAACTTTCTGATTTGGAAACATATTCACGCAGATTTGCGGTATAATCAAAGCATCAAAAAACATGGAGGCACATCATGACCGTTGAAACACTACAAAACCTGCTCGAAGCCTTGGTGGCGGGCATCCAATCACTTTTCGGGATCGATCCCTCTGCGGCCGTTGAGGGCGAAGCGGCAGGCGGACTGGCGGGTCTTTGGGCACTCTTGAGCGAACTGGTTCGCAACATCCTGAACCAAGACATCTAAAAACCACACAAACAAAACAGTGTGCCCGCGCGGACGCACGGTTTTGTTGTATCTATCGCACTCGTTCAATGTACAATTGTTGTAGGGGCGACCCTTGCCTGTGCCCTGCGGGTATGGTCGCCCTTTGCGCAAAACGCGTTATCGGGGCAACCATACCCGCAGGGCAACCACAAGGGTTGCCCCTACACCTGTCGCGATCTGCAATGATTGTTATTGCGGATTAGGATTAATGTGATAATAGACAAACGGGGCGATGTGGACATCGCCCCCTACGGAAGGATTTCTAAAATGCAATGTTTGTGAGAATCAGCGGGCGAGCGCAGCTCGCCCCTACAGGTGACGGGTGAAATCACACGGATTACCTAGCACTTTTTCCCCTTTGCGCCAAACGAGCCAGCACTGGCGAGGATGTTTGTGTCAAAACTGGTGGTCAGTTCCGCCTGATGCCGGGCGCGTTTGAGCGCCAGCGCGATCATCTCGTCGAGCACTTTGCTGTAGGGTAAGCCGATGGGTTCCCAGAGGTAAAACGCCAGCGATCCGGGGATGGTGT
Source organism: Oscillospiraceae bacterium (assembly GCA_031261445.1). Taxonomy (GTDB): domain Bacteria; phylum Bacillota; class Clostridia; order Oscillospirales; family Acutalibacteraceae; genus WRKY01. The sequence continues at coordinate 42,674 of JAISJQ010000027.1, forward strand.
TGAACTCGTTGATCCAGAATTCGCCCGTCGCGCCGTCCATCAGGAAGTCGATGCGTGCCACGCCGCCCGCATCCAAATGGCGGAACGCGCCCACCGCCACGGACTGGATTTCGGCGCGTAGCTCTGCGCTGATGTCCGCCGGGATTTTGCGCTTGAGGCTGGCCATGCCCTTGCTGCCGCCCGTTTTTTTGTCGCCGCCGCCCGTATATTTGTCTTTGTAGCTCAAAATCGCGTCCTGCATGAACGGCTCTTCGCATTCGCTGGCGCGGGCGGATTCGGCGTCGCCCAGCACGGCGCAGTTGATTTCGCGCAGATTCTGCACGCACGGCTCAATGAGCACGGCGTCGGCGAACACAAACGCCTCCTCCAGCGCATCGGCAAGCGCGTCGCTGTCGTCCGCGCGGTTGATCCCCACGGATGAGCCCAGATTCACGGGCTTGATGATGACCGGGTAGGCGAACTGCTTTTCAATCTGCGCCACAATTTCGGCGGTGCTTAAGCCTTCGCCGCTGTGCACCCGCAGACCCGGCAACACCGGGAATCCTTCCGCTTGCAGTGCGGACTTGGCCACGTACTTATCCATGCACACCGCGCTGGCCAGCACATCGCACCCGGCGAAGGGCAAGCCCAGCGTTTTCAGGTATCCCTGCAGTGCGCCGTCCTCCACGTTCGTGCCGTGAACGATGGGCAGGGCGACATCCAGCAGGGCGATGGGCGCACGCCGACCCAGCGTTTTTTCGTCGGCGGGATAGAGATACACTTTCCCGTCCCGCGCTACAAATTCCACGCGCACGCTCTCGCGCAGGAGGGCGGGGATGTCGCGATACTTCTCCATGTCGCGCAGGGCAGTGCCGTGCCAAAACGCGCCGTCTTTGGCGATGTAGACGGGCAAAATCTCGTACTTTTCCGCGTCTAGCGAGCCCATGGCCTGCACCGCCGAGATGACCGAAACCTCGTGCTCCACGCTTTTGCCGCCAAACAGGACGGCGATGTTCATTTTCATACAAAACCCCGAATTTCAATGATGAATGAACAATGTACAATGAACAATTTGTTTGCACAAAAGTCTTGCGCGTTTATGAGAAGTATTGATTTAGGAAATTGTTCATTGTACATTGTTCATTGTTAATTGGCTTAGTAGTTGTCTGGTAGATCGTTTTCCAGCAGGATGATTTTGTCGCCCGGATAGGGGAGGGCGCGGGCGTGGGCGATGGCCTCGTTGAAATTTTGCGCCACATAGGTCTGCGCGGCGGGGTAGCCCTCGGCCGCTAAGCCCTCTACGATGGGCGGCGCTTGCCGCGCACCCACGGCGATGACGTAGTCGCACATGGCGGCGGCTTGCTGCCCCAACGCGCGGTTGAGGGCAAACTGTTCCGCGCCCAGCTCCACCATGCCCGGCGTGATGAGGATTTTCATGCCCTCGAAGAGCGCGAGGGTGTCCAGCGCGGCCTTTGCGCCGGCGGGGTTGGAGTTATACGCGTCATCGATGATCGCCTCGTTGCCCTGCCGCGTGAGTGCCAAGCGGTGCGGCGGCGGCGCAAGGCGGGTCAGGCGGCGGCGTATGTCGCTCTGCGTCACGCCCAGTGCCCGCGCCATGGCGATTGCCCCCACCAGATTGCACACGCTGTGCGCCCCGATGAGCGGCGTGCGCAGATCCGTCCAGATTTCGCCCTGTAGGTTCACGGAAAACGTTGTCCCGCGCACGGTGCAGTGGATGTCGTAGCCGTAGCAGTCGTTGTCTTGCCGCAAGCCGTAAGTGATGGCGTTCGCGGGGCGATTGGTGCGCAGAGGTTCGCTGTCGCCGCCCACGAACAGATGCCCGCTGGTGACGGCACGAGCAAGGGCAAGTTTTTCGTGCAGGATGTTCTCGCGTGACTTGAAGGTCTCTAGGTGCTGTTCGCCCACGGCGGTGACGATGCCGTGGCGCGGCTGGACTAGGTCGCACAGCTCTTGAATCTCACCCACGCCGCGTGCGCCCATTTCGCAGACGAAAATCTGGTGACTGGCGCGTAGCTGGGTGCGGATGGTCTTGCTGATGCCCATAGGGGTGTTGTAGCTCTCGGGGGTCATGAGCGCGTCGAACTGCCCGCGCAGGAGTTCGGTGAGGTAGTACTTGACGCTGGTTTTGCCGTAACTGCCCGTGATGCCGACAATCTCCAGCGTTTCGTGGGCACGCAAAATGCGCTGTGCATCTTTCTGAAACCAGTGGCGAATGTACGCCTCAATGGGCGCGTTGATGAAGTTGGCAAGAATAGGGAGCAGGGGCGTGAGGACTAAAAGTATTAACAATAAGACAACGGAACGCATCGTTCGTCCGTCATACAACAAGCCTGCTGCGGCAATCACTGCAAGCACGAGCACTGCGATGGTGACAAACATGCGCTTGACGCGCGGCGTGTAGACAAGTGGCTTTTTTACAGCGCTTATTTTATTTGCAATACCACGGAAGAAAACATAGAAGACAATAAATACCCACATCTGTGGCATTGTGGATTTGTTATAGTTAGCGTAAAAAATACGCGCGAGTATGATCATGATGAGAAAGAGCAAAGCGAAAAACTGCGGCCAGCATTCTTTCCAGTGGCTTTTAAGCCAGCTAAGTTGTCCTGCTGCTTGATAACTGTTCAGCTGAAACATATGCATGTGGCGCGGTAAGGTCACGGCGCAAAACACAATCAGCGACAATGCGCCGCTGATAATGCGCACAAGTGGCCAAGCAGTTGTCAAAAATTCGTCCATGAATCCTCCCAATTAGTCAATCCCCAAAAACGATGCCACCACGCGGTTGAACGCCCCGGCTTGGTCGATAAACGCAAAGTGCCCCGCGCCCGGCAGCACTGCGAGCCCCGCGTCCGGCATGAGCCGCTCCATGGTTTGCCCGTCTGTCAGCGGCGTGACGGTGTCGTCCGCGCCCCACAGCAGGAGCGTGGGCGGCGTAACGCGCGGCAACAAGTCCGTCAAATCCTCGTTCACTGTCTTCACCAGCACTTGCCGCATCAGGGGCGAGGCGGCGGCGTAATCCGCCGAACCAAAGTGCTGTTGCAATGCCTCCAGTGCCGACGGAAAGAGCTTCGCAACGGGGGCGGCCGACACGACTTTTTTGCCCAGCTTATAGATTTTTGTGCGCCCGCTGGTCTTGCGGCTCAGTGGGGGGCGAACCCCCGCCGCGCCCGTGAGGATGATTTTTTCCACGCTGAACGGCAAGTCCGACTGCCCCATGAGCTTGATGATCACCCGTGCGCCAAAGCTGTGCCCCAGCAAAATGCAGGCCGTGTCGCCCGTCTCGGCGAGCACTTCGGCGATGAAGTCGCGCGTGAGGGCGGCGTAGGCGGCAACGTCCCAAGCGCCCGGCGGTTCGGGGCTGTCCCCAAAGCCAGGGAAGTCGGGCGCGACGGCGCGGTACTTCTGCGCAATGCGCGTGCTCGTCTGCCCAAACAGCGCACCGCTCGCGCCCCAGCCGTGCAGGAGGAACACAGGCGTGCCCGCGCCCTGCGCCCCGTATGCCACGCGCACGCCGCCGATCGTCTTCTCCACCGCGCACCTCCTGTCCCCAAAACTTAGTATATTCTGCCAGCGCAAATTATACCACGAATCGCAAGATTTTTCAATCCGGCAATGCCTGATTTGTGGCCAAAAAGATGTTGCGCTCCTGTACCGATTGCCCGCCGTGGTTGAGCCCCGTGCCGCCGTGGTCGGTGGCGATGAGCAGCAGCCAGTCCTCCGTGGTGTAGTTCTCGCGTGCGGCAACGATGTCCAGCAACCGTTTGGCCTGCGCGTCCGCCGTGCGCACGGCCTCGCGGTAGCGCGGATTTTTGTTGCCAAAGCCGCTGGTGTGCCCCGTGTGGTCGCCGTATTCAAGGATCAGGAACGTCAGATCCGGCGTGTCGTCACCGCTCGAAAGGGCAGCAGACGCGGCTGCAAATGTGCCGTCATCGTTCTTGAACGTCTCCCAGCGCATCCGCTCGGCCAGCCCCTGTTCCTTTGTATAGGCCGCCTCCGCCGCGTAGGTGGCTTTTTTGCTCTCTAAATGCCCGTCCCAGCTGACAAGGAAGGCCGCGCTGTCCATCTTCTTGCCCTCCAACAGCTCCGTCAGCACGGTCTTGGGCTCAATGCCCTTGCCGTCCCCGTTGTCGAGCACGCCGTGTCCGCCGTCCTCCAGCGCCCACGTGCCCGTGAGCATGGATGCCCAGCCCGGCGCGGTGGAGGTATCCTGCAACGCGCCTTCAATGCCGCCCGTGAAAATGGGATATAGGCCGCCCTGCGCTTTGAGCGTCAGGATGCCGCTCTCGTCCGCCGTGGTCAGGTTCTCCAGTCCATCGGCACGCAGACCGTCCAGCCCAATGAGCAGGGCTTTTTTCTGCGTCTTGCCCTCAGGGAGCGGCGCGGTAAAGTGCGCGCGCAGTAGCTCGGCGATGCAGGTGATGGGGCGCGGGTGCTCCGCGTCCTGCCCCGGGGAAAATATCCCCGCGGCGTTCAGGTTGGGAATGTAGTCCGCCGCCGCTTGCTTGTCCTTGACAATCAGGTAGCCCGCCGCTCCGCCCGTCAGTACGCCCAAAGCGAGAGCGACAATGCCCGTGATTTTGAGCGCCGTCTTTGTCTTCTTTTTCATAGTCTGTGACCGCCTGTTCTGTTGTTTTCGTTCTGCGTTATTATACCAGATTTTCACCGCGCGTGCAAATCTGCGCCAAAACATTTTTTCACGCCACAAGAAAACAGGCACGAAGCCGAAAGCCTCACGCCTGTTTTCTCATTCCTCATGCCTCATTGGAAGGGTTTGACGAAAAAGATGCACTTTTTGCGCACCTACGGGTTCATTTGCTGTCGGCCATGCCGACTGGCTGGGGTGGCAGGATTCGAACCTACGGATGACGGAGTCAAAGCCCGTTGCCTTACCGCTTGGCGACACCCCAATATGTGTGAGCTGGATAAAACCCACAAGCCTGTTGGCAATGCCAACAGCTGTACTATTATAACCGATTTGGGCGCAGAAGTCAAGTGCCCGTGGCGGCGTTTTTGCGCCAAACTTTTTCCTTACGGGTATTGCGTAGGGGCACGCCATGGCGTGCCCTGTGAGGAGTGAGGAATGAGGATATAGGCGGGAGGGTGAGGCGTTGTAGGGGCGACCGTCCTCGGTCGCCCGCTGATTCCCACAAACGAAACGGGCGGCAGGTTGCCGCCCCTACCAGCCACGAGACCTGTAGGGGCGGATATCATCCGCCCGCAGAGAGGGATGAGGTGTGGAACGAGGGGGAGGGTTGTAGGGGCACGCTGCGCCCCATTAGTCTGCTACTGACGCCAGCTCTTTTTCTCGTTTACGCGCAAAATATTTCTTGCGGATGAGCGCCTGCATGGGACGCTCAAAGTAATAGTGCGAGCAGTGCGCAATCACCAGAGTGAGCAGGACGTACAGCCAGAAAAAGCGGCGAGAGGTGAACGCCCACGGCGTACCCATGAGGGTGCTGACATAGCGCATGGTGAGGATGATGGGGAAGTGCCACAGGTAGATGGAGAAGGACAGGTTGCCCAACCAGCGGAAGAGCCCCAGCGAGAGGAATTTGTTCAGCGGCCGGCAATTGACCACCAGTAGGATGATGGACGGCATGACCAGCAGCTGGAAGACCACCAGCCAGTTGCCGAAGAGCTTGTTGGGGTCGGGGCGCGTTTGGAGCGCCACCAGTCCCACAATCAGCGCGGCGGACACCGCCGCCACAATGCCTTGTAGCTTTTTGTTTTCTTTGCATCGCTTGTAAATCTCATACGCAATGCAACCGATGAAAAAACTGACAAGGAAACGCTCGCCCTCGTTGCGTCCATTCACCACCCCAAAAAACGGAAGCTGATTCCAGCCAAACTGCAACGCCGCTAAGCCAATAAGGATCGGCGCGAGCAGGAAGAGGAAACTATTCTTTTTGGTGTTTTTGGACTTGCCCATCAGCCAAATCACGAGGAAAAAGATGAAGTAGCCGATAAATTCAAACGAGAGTGACCACGCCGGGTCGTTCCATAGGCGCACTTCTCCGGGGCGGAAGGCTTGGAAAAGAAACGTGGTCTGCAGGAGCGAGAGGAGATTGCTGTTGACCGCCTTGTACCAGACGATTTTGCCGTCGCCCGTCAAAACGCCCAGCACGCGGACGACGACCACCACGCCCAGCGCGAGCCAGTGCAAGGGGAACAGGCGGCTAATGCGTAGCACCGCAAAGTCCTTCAGTTCAATGCGCCGCTCGGCAATTTTCTCCTTGTACATGTGGTAGAAAATGAAGCCAGAGAGGCAGAAGAAGAAATCGACCGCCAGCCAGCCGTTGGTGCGTAACCACATGGCCACCTGCTCGTAGACGGGAAACAAGAACAGCGCTTTTTTGAAGTCGGCTTCGCTCTTGGAGAAATACGGCACATAGTGACAGAAAAACGCAACCGCCATTGCCGCGAAACCGCGCAGGGCATCCAGCGCGTAGAAATATTCTTTCTTTGGGGGCTTGAGGGCATTGGCGGGCGCGGTGACGGGCGCGAGTGGCTCGTCTGGATTGAAGACAACAGCTTCCATAGGTTCTCCTCTTTGCTAAAAATTGGACGAGCTAATTCTACACTATTGTGCGCAGAATGTCAAGCTTCGATGCGGCGGGCTTGCAAAAAAGTTCTGAACGTGGTATAATGAAACCCATGAATGATAACACACGCCCGTTGGCTCGAGGACAGCGTATACCGCCTACGCATATGCTTTCACGGGCACAATTTCCAAGGACTGACCTAGAACACAAGGCCGTCAGAGAGAAATTTGAAAACCCAAACAAAACAGTCATCTGCCCTAGGTGTGGCGCAGATTTAATTCATCATGTTGTCGGCAACTCTAAGGAAGTCGAATGTAGCACGCCCCGTTGTTTGTATTCGGCGATTCGTGGGATTTAACGCAAAAGAACTCGCTGCGACGGGTGTATTGGAATAGGGGGACGCCATGCGCGGCGTCCCCCTATTTTTATCAGAGGACAGATATGCGAACAAAATTGGTCTTCTGTCCTCTCGCAACGTTGCGGGCGCACGAGGGCGTGCGCCCCTACAGGGTTCTCCTTTAGCCAAAAGTTTGTGAGACGGGCGCGATTTGTAGGGGCGAGCTGTGCTCGCCCGCTGCTGAGAGGGCAGACATCAGAAGACAGAGGACAGATTCACAATCGCAAAATCTGCCCTCTGTTCTCTGTCTTCTGTCATCTGATCTCCCTCACCGCCCGCAGTGCCCCCTTCTCCAGCCGGGAAACCTGCGCTTGGCTGATGCCGATTTCCTCGGCGACTTCCATTTGCGTGTGCCCTTGCAGGAAGCGCAAAAACAGGATTTTCTTTTCCCGCGCCGGGAGCTTGCCCAGCGTGTCGCGCAGGGACATTTCGTCTAGCCACGCGTCTTCGCCGTCTGGCGCACGCACTTGATCCATCACGTAGATGGTGTCGCCGCCGTCGGCAAACACGGGCTCTTGTAGGCTCACCGGCTCCACGATCGCTTCCAGTGCCAGCAACACTTCTTCGCGCGGCAAGCCCATTTCCTCTGCGATTTCCTCCACCGATGGCTCGCGCCCCAACGAGTTTTGCAGGTGTTCCCGCGCTTGCATGGCGTGGTACGCGGTGTCGCGAATCGAGCGGCTGACGCGCAGGGGGTTGTTGTCCCGCAAATAGCGGCGGATTTCGCCCAGAATCATCGGCACAGCATAGGTGGAAAAGCGCAGATTCAGCGACACATCAAAGTTGTCAATTGCCTTCATTAGACCAATGCAACCCACCTGGAACAGGTCGTCGGGGTTCTCGCCGCGTCCCACAAAGCGCCCGCAGATGCTCAGCACCAAACGCAAGTTGCCCGTGATGAGCTGCTCCCGCGCGGTCTTGTCGCCCGCGTGCATGGCCTTGAGCAAGCGGATTTTTTCCGCCTCCTTGAGCACTGTCAGTTTGGCGGTATCCACGCCGCTGATTTCAATCTTCGCCGTCATAAAAACTCCCTGTTTCTGCGTTACTACTGTGTAGTATTGCCAAAAACAGAGAGGGTAAACAGCAATGAACAATGAACAATGGACAATGTACAATTATTGTAGGGGCAACCCTTGTGGTTGCCCCGATAAGGCGCTTTGCGTAAAGGGCGACCACAAGGGTCGCCCCTACGCCTGCCTCGATGTGCAACAATCTTTATTGCGGATTAGTATAAAGTTCTCCAGCGGACGGCCGATCAGGCAAATAATTGTTCATTGTTCATTGTCAATTGTTCATTGTGTAAACTCGTACCTCAAAGGGCTTGAACCAGCCGCCGCGTAGGGTTTCGGGGGCTTGGGGGTTGTTGCTGATGACCAAGCGCCCGGCCTTGCCGCGCAGTGCTTTGGGCAGGCGGAAGGGGAGAGGCGTGCCCTTGAACAGTGCGATGACCAGCAGCGTCTTGTCGCCTGCGCTTTGGGTGTAGCAATAAAAGCGCGGGTGTTTGGGGAGCAGATCCGCATACGTGGCGTGCCGCAGGATGTGCGTGTAGTTCTTGCGCACGCGCAGGAGCTTTTTGGTGTATTGCAAGACGCTGTCAGGGTCGGCGAGTTGCGCGGCGGCGTTGATCTGCACATAGTTGGGGTTCACTTTCATCCACGGCTTTGCCGTGCTAAAGCCGGCGTTTTTTTCGGCCGACCACTGCATCGGCGTGCGGGCATGGTCGCGGGCGCGGGCACGCAGGTGGCGCAGCTTGAAATACCGCACAACGGGATTTTTCGCGTCCCGCAGCATGTTGACCGACTGGATGTCGCGAAACTCGTCCGCCCGCAACGGGATGTCCGTCATGCCCAGTTCCTGCCCCTGATAGATGTAGGGCGTGCCACGGAAGAACAGTTCGATGGTCAGCAGGCAGCGGCTCGCCTGCCCGTGAAAGCGTTTGGCGGCAAAGCGGTTGGGACTGCGGTGTTGGTCGTGGTTCTCCCAGTAGGGACTCCACCAAGCGGAATCGGGCATGGACTGCCAAGCGTGCAGCTCGCGCTTGAATTTGCGCAGGGAGTAGTGGCGGTTGATCCATGGCAGGTGGTCAAAGCTGATCACGCTGTCCAGCAACCCCGACCCCGCGCCGTGGATTTTTGGGGCGGTGGACGCATCAATTCCCACACATTCGCCCACCACCAGCGTGTCGTAGTTGTGCCAGCTGCGTGCGCCCAGCTCGCGCATGTAGTCGTACCAGCCGCCCGCGCAAATGTTCGCGTCCCGCGCGTCGCCGTCGACCTTCAGTTCCTTGCCCACTTGGGGAATCACGTCACAGCGAAAGCCGTCCACGCCCAGTGCCAGCCAGTAGTTGCAGATGTCCGCCACCTCCTGCCGTACCGCCGGATTCTTCCAGTTCAGGTCGGGCTGCTTGACGCTGTACAGGTGCAGATAGTACTGCGCACTCGCCGTGTCCCACTGCCACGCAGAGCCGCCAAAGCACGCCCGCCAGCCGTTCGGCGGGGCGGGGCGTTTGTCGGCGGATGCGCCAGACGTGAGGCCGTCGCGCCAAATGTAGTAATCGCGATAGGGGCTGTCCCTCCCCTTGCGGGATTCCACAAACCATGGGTGCTCGTCGCTGGTGTGGTTGACCACCAAGTCCATCACCAAGCGCATCCCCCGCGCGTGCAAGCCATCGCGCAGGCGAAGCCAATCGTCCATCGTGCCAAATTCGGGCATGATGCCGCGATAGTCGCTGATGTCGTAACCGTTGTCGTCGTTGGGGGAGGGGTAGCAGGGGCTGAGCCACACCGCGTCCACGCCCAGCTCGTGCAGGTAGTCCAGCTTGCTGATAAGCCCGAGGATATCCCCCACGCCGTCGCCGTTGCCGTCCGCAAAACTGCGGGGATAGACCTGATAAATCACCGCATCGCGGTACCAGTGTGTTTTCATGTCCGCTCCTTGAACTGTGTTGTGTAGATTATAGCAGAGAATGCGTTTTTTCGCAAATTTCCGCCGCCCAAAAACTATATTTCGAGATTTTTGACAAAAACACTTGACTTTTTGACGCACAGGTGATATACTGTCTTTATCAGAGGAAACATTTGGTAAATCGGCAACGAAACGAGCGCAAAACGGCTCTATTATAGATGGACGCACTTTGGTGCATTCACATAAGCATTCGAGGAGGTCAACATGTTCCGAAAAATTTCGGCAGATTGGATTTCTCCGCGCAGTGACGCAAACCATCG
>JAISJQ010000048.1 GCA_031261445.1 Oscillospiraceae bacterium
CATGACGATTTTGGGCCAGCATCGTGATGAAATCGCGCAAAACGCCGCAGAAACCCGATTCGCATAGCATTAGATCGTTTTGAACTGGGGGTAATTAGAGGGAGTCAATTGTTCATTGCTCGTCTAGCCTCTAACATCTAGCATCTAGACTGTTGACAAATCCGTTCTGATTGTGTATAATATAGCATACTAATCCTATAGGCGATTAGTCAATTGAAACGAATCGCCCAGTACACACAACAAAAGGAGAACAACCATGGCTTATGTACAATCCCTTTCCGACCTGATCGGCAACACACCTCTGCTGGCGCTCAACAAATATGGCGCGAGCAAAAACCTCGGCGCGACCATCGCCGCCAAGCTGGAGTACTTCAATCCCGCGGGTAGTGTGAAAGATCGCATCGCGCTGGCCATGCTCACCGACGCCGAGCAGCGCGGATTGCTGACCCCCGAGAGCGTCATCATTGAGCCGACCAGCGGCAACACCGGCATCGGTCTGGCATCGGTGGCGGCGGCGCGTGGCTATCGCCTCATCCTCACCATGCCCGAGACCATGAGCGTGGAGCGTCGCAGCCTGCTGAAGGCCTATGGTGCGGAAGTCGTCCTCACTGAGGGCGCGAAGGGCATGACCGGCGCACGCCAAAAGGCGCAAGAGCTGGCCGCCACCACCCCCGGCGCGTTCATCCCCGAGCAGTTTGAGAATGCCGCCAACCCCGCCATCCACAAAGCGACCACGGGCCCCGAAATCTGGAGCGACACGCAGGGCAAAGTGGACTTCCTCGTGTCGGGCATCGGCACGGGCGGCACAATCAGTGGCGCGGGCGCGTACCTCAAGGCGCAAAATCCGGCCATCAAAGTCGTCGCCGTTGAGCCCTCTGCCTCCCCGGTGCTCAGCGAGGGCAAGGCCGGCCCCCACAAAATTCAGGGCATCGGCGCGGGCTTCATCCCCAAAACGCTCGACACCGAAATCTATGACGAGATCATCACCGTGGACAACGACGCGGCGTTCGTTGCCGGGCGCGAAGTCGCCAAGGCCGAGGGTCTGCTGGTGGGCATCTCCTCTGGCGCGGCCATCGTTGCCGCCACGGAAATCGCCCAGCGCCCCGAAAACGCAGGCAAAACCATCGTGGTCGTCCTGCCCGACACGGGCGAGCGTTACCTCTCCACCGCGCTGTTCGCGGACTAGGCAGACATCAAAAAGCGGCAGAAACATTGCGTTTCTGCCGCTTTTGTTGTGTGAAGCCTAAAAACCAAAGAAGCCAAAAATGCGCTGGAAGAACTCGATGATTTTGCGGAAGAAGTCGCTGATTGCGCCAAAAATGCCGCTACTAAACGGGTTCTTGGGCAATGGGCTAGGGTTGTCTTTGTTGGCGATGGCCGTTTCTAAAGCGGCGGTGGCATCGTTGAGTTGCGCCTGCGTGGGATTGCTCAGCGCCAAGACGGCTTCGGCCTGTGTGGTGTCGATACCTTTGACCCGCGCGTTATAGATCGCCACGCGAAGGGCGGTGGAATCCACCAACGGGGTAGGCATAGGGTCGATGCCCGCCCAAGAGACTGTTAGGGAAAGCAGTTTCTCATTGGTAAAGGGGAATGATGTCTCGTTGAAATAATCCCACAGACGCACATAGTACGTCTCACCTGTCGTTAATTGCATGGAATAGTTGAAGTTGGTGGAACTGCCCGTATCGTCGACTTTTTTGAGGACTTTGCCGCTGGCATCAAGAATCTCCGCCACGGGATCGGTGAAGTGGGGGTAGGGGAATTGGGTATAATAGCCGACACCCGAAAATTTATAGCTCCCAGAGACCATGGGGGTGAAGGAAAAGTAGTACTTTCCGCTGTTGCCGCTGACCAAGTTTGTGATCTCTTGCTGACCGACGACTAGGGGCAACGCTAAGCGCATGGCATCGGAAAATGGATGCCAGACATAGTCGTAGCGCACAGTCACGTCGCCGTAACTCAGGTCAATGTATGCTTCCTTGTTCTCGTTGACCAGCGTGTTCGTCAGATTCCAAACGCCCACGATTTCCGTTGAGCCGTCTTTATAGGTCACGCGGCATTGCAGACCCTCGACTGCACTGTTTTTGCTGGTAAAGTTGTCGTAATAGTCTGGGGAATTCGGGGCTTTGTAGACGGAAATTTTTGTCGCGTCCGCCGGGTCACGCGACAAGACAATCTCTTTGGCGGCGTGTGTTTGTTCGCTGTATTGCACGAACAAATAGGTGTTGTTTTTCACCAGAGAAAAGTAGGTGTAGCCGTCCTGCGTCTTTGTGGGGGAGACGACAACGTGGTTTTGGTCGTACACGGTCAAACTGGTGCCGCTGCCCGTCCAGTCGGTGTGGATGCGGTAAGAGCCACTGCCCGATGGCGTATAGCGCGCAAAATCGTAGTTGAGTGAGTCGATGTACTCGTTATAGTAAGTACTGCCACCCGAATGTTGCCCGTGGAGAACGAGCACATCTGCCTCACGGAAAGCCACGTCAAACGGGATGAGATTCACCTGCACGCTGATGGGCACGCCGCGATAGGAGGACGTGATGAAGTTAGCGCCCGGTTGCCAGACGGTGGGCAATGTCCAGTCTAGCCCCAATTTGCTGGCATTTGTGTCCTCTGAATAGTCGTGGACGTTACCAAAGTAAATGGTCACCTGCGCGTTTTGCAGGGTGGAGAGCGAGAACCCGGTGGTGTCAGGGAAGAGTGAGGGTCTGTCGCCGATGTACACCTCCACATGGTCAACCGATCGGCTGAGCGCATAGGCACGGATGTCCGCGCTCAGAAGGGTGGTTACGCCCACTTGATTGACAACCGTATAGTAAGTCTCGCCCGCTGTCAGAGGGAGTGTGATGCGTGCATAAAATGTCTCCTTTTGTGCGTAGTTGATGAAGCCATTATAGCATACCAGTGATATAAAAGCAAGCGCAAGTTTTTCAGCAACAGAGCAACTTTTGCGCCTCTAGTCTCCAAAATCTAGCATCTAGATTTGCATTTCTCGCGCATTTATAGTATAATACTGCGTTAAGAAGTCGGCGCGGCTTTGCCGGACTTTTGTGAAACATTACCGAGGTGCAAAACGATGAATGTTGCCGTGATGGGCTATGGCGTAGTGGGCTCTGGCGTGGTGGAGGTGCTGGCCAAGGAGCACGACTCCATCGCCAAGCGCAGTCTGCAAGAGACGCTGGAAGTCAAGTACATACTGGATTTGCGGTCGTTCCCCGCTGACCCCAACGCCGCCAAATTCACCACAAGCTTTGACGACATCCTGCGCGACGCGAGCGTGCAAATTGTGGTGGAGACCATGGGTGGGTTGCATCCAGCCTACGAATACGTGCTCGCCTGCCTGCAAGCGGGCAAAAGCGTCGTGACGAGCAACAAAGAGCTGGTCGCCGAAAAGGGCAATGTGCTCCTGCGTGCGGCGGCGGAAAACAACGTCAACTTCCTCTTTGAGGCGAGCGTGGGCGGCGGCATCCCCATCATCCGCCCCATCAGCCAGTGCCTTGCCGCCAACGAGCTGGACGAAATCGCGGGCATCCTCAACGGCACGACGAATTACATATTGACACAAATGATTGCCAATCACTTAGATTTCGATACGGCTCTCAAGCAGGCGCAGGAGTTGGGCTACGCCGAAAAAGATCCCACTGCTGACGTGGACGGGCACGACGCTTGCCGCAAGATCTGCATTCTGGCCGCGCTGTGCTTCGGCACGCATGTGTACCCGGGCGAGGTGCACACCGAGGGCATTCGTGCCCTGACGCTGGCCGACGTGGCATACGCGAAAGCGTGGGGCGGCGTGATTAAGCTGCTCGCGCGGGCGAAACGCGGCGACAACAGCCAGATTGAGGCGATCGTCAGCCCCGCGCTGGTGCAAAATGACAGCCAGCTGGCGGGGGTCAACGATGTGTTCAACGCCATTTTGGTGCGCGGCGACGCGCTGGGCGATGTGGTGTTCTATGGGCGCGGCGCGGGCAAGCTGCCCACCGCTAGTGCCGTGGTGGCGGACGTTGTGGACTGCGCGCGCAACTGGGGCAAGAACCGTATGCTGCTCTGGGAGGGTGCGCGGACGGACTATGTGCGCGACTATCTGGACAGCGAAACGGCGTTTTTGGTGCGTGCCACGGCGGAGGATGTGCCCGCCGCGCTGGCCGACGCGGAAAGAGTTTTCGGCGGCGTGCATACCTTAACAAGGGACGGCGCACCCGCCGGCGAGTTCGCGTTCGTCACCCCCGCCGACACCGAACGCGCCCTACGCGCAAAGCTTGGCGCACTGCTGGGCGTAAAAATCCTGAGCGTGATTCGGGTGGTGGGGTATTGATTTATGCCTGATTGGTTGAAAGAGACACTTGAATGGGTGCTGAAAATACTGGGCGCGTTGTCTGGTGTGGGTGGACTTGCGGCTGTGGCTGCGCTGATTTATAATGGGAGAAAGGACAAGAGCAACTGGGATGCCACGCAAAAGCGACTGGATGAAGAACAGCACATTAAGTTAGAAGCCAATTACGGCGAACGCTTGCGGCAGGCGATTGAGCACTTGGGAAATGAATCTGACACCATCAAACAGGGGGCATGTTATGAGTTAAAACGCCTTGCCGAGGATTCAGAACGAGACAGAAAAAGCATACTGGAAATTTTGACGGCGTATGTGCGGGAAGGGATTGAAGAGTGCGTACAAGAACCTGTGTATCAAAATAAAGAACTGATGTTCGAGAGAAAACGTCCGAAAACATCGGTATTTGTCGCCGCAAAAGTATTGACCTATTTGTATTATAGTTTTAAACTGCGTGCTGATTTACATGACTTTGCGGTAAGTTGTGTTGATTTGGCGGAGCTTGAACTGTGTGGAGCAGACCTGAGGGGCGCGTCCTTGCACGATTGTATTCTTTATAAAGCAAACTTTAGTGGCGCATGGCTTCATGAAACATGGTGGAATCGTTCGGGTATTTGCAAGGCAAATTTTAGTTACGCAAACCTTTCGTATACACGCTTTAGTGACGCAGATCTCGAAAGTTCAAAATTTTGTAGTGCAACCCTCAGGGGTGCATGCTTTGTTGACGCAAATCTTGGCTATGCAAACTTGTATGGCGCAGTTCTTATGGGTACGTACTTGCGTAGCGTGGAAATTAGTGGCGCGAACTTAAAAGGCGCAGATTTTAACGGCGTGAATTTGTGTGGCATAGATTTTACTAGTGTAGACTTGAGCCGCGCAAAACTAACCAATGCTCATAACCTTAATACGACCAAGGTGGATAAATGGACCACCATCGATGAACACACCGAATTCTCCCCAGGCGAACGCGAAAAGTTTGAAGCACGAATAGCCGCCGCAAAGGCAACCCCAACCAACTAACCAACTCCAAGGAGGACAACATGCCCGCGTTATCTAAATTCTACGGTATCACCATCAAGATGTTCCTGCGGCAGTCGGAGCATAATCCGCCGCATATCCATGCGGTTTATGGGGAATATCTTGCTATGTTTGACATAAAAACAGGCGAGATGCTCGAGGGCGATTTGCCCAACAAGGCACTTGCGCTCACAAAAGAGTGGGTGCTCGCACATACAGCAGAACTACAGGACATCTGGAACACGCAGGTTTTCCGCACTCTGTCCCCGCTGGACTAAAGGTGAAAACTATGACAAGCCATAAAGTGCAAACCGTCACCCCGCTGCCCAACTACTGCCTACACGTCAAGTTCCTTGAGGGCGCGGAAAAAGAATACGACGTCAAACCGCTCATTGCACAGCGGGACGTGTTCAAGCCGCTGGCCTACGTGCACGGCCTGTTCGAGCTGGTGCGCGTCGACGCGGGCGGCTACGGCATCGTCTGGAACGACGACATCGACTTGTCTTGCGAGTCACTTTATGAATTCGGCACAAATCCAACCTAACTAACCAACTCCAAGGAGGACAACATATGGCACTCATCGTCCAGAAATTCGGCGGCAGCTCGGTGGCCGACGCGGTGCGCGTGCGCAACGTGGCAAAGATCATCACCGACACCTACAAGGCCGGCAACGCCGTCATCGCGGTGGTTTCCGCGCAGGGCGACACCACCGACGACCTGATCGACAAAGCCGCCGAGCTCAACCCCAACCCGTCCAAACGCGAGATGGATGTGCTGCTCAGCGCGGGCGAGCAAATGAGCGCGTCCCTCATGGCCATGGCCATCGAGCAGATCGGCTGCCCCGTGGTGTCGCTGCTCGGCTGGCAGGCAGGCTTCCAGACCTCCAGCGGCTACGGTCTGGCGCGGATTCGCACCATCGACACCGAACGCATGACGCGCGAGCTGGATCAAAAACGCATCATCATCGTCGCGGGCTTTCAGGGGCTGTGCAAATACGGCGACATCACCACTTTCGGGCGCGGCGGTTCGGACACCACGGCGGTGGCCATCGCGGCGGTCATGCACGCGGACAAATGCCAGATCTTCACCGACGTGGACGGCGTCTACACCGCCGACCCGCGCAAAATCAAAAACGCGCAAAAGCTGAGCGAAATCACCTATGACGAGATGCTGGAGCTGGCCACGCTGGGCGCACAGGTGCTCAACAACCGCTCTGTGGAAATGGCCAAAAAGTACAACGTGGAGCTGGAGGTACTCACCAGTTTTCAGTACGGCGCGTCGCCCATCGACAAGATGCTGCTGAGCGAAGAGCAGTTGGCCGCCCTCACAAACACCACCACCGGCCGCGCCGGAACCATCGTAAAGGAGACAGTGAAAATGGAAAAAATGCTCGTGCGCGGCGTGACGAAGGACAACGATGCCGCCAGAATCTCAATCGTGGGCGTGAAGGACGTACCAGGGGTGGCGTTCCGCGTGTTCAGCAAGCTGGCCGCGAAGAACATCAACGTGGACATCATCCTGCAGAGCGTGGGGCACGCGGGTGTGCAGGACATCAGTTTCACCGTCAGCGAAGCGAACGCCGCGCCTGTACGCGCCCTGCTGGAAAACGACTTCGAGACCGTGCTGGTCGACACGGGCGTGAGCAAAATCAGCGTGGTGGGCGCGGGCATGGAGACCCACCCGGGCACGGCCGCCAAGATGTTCGAGGCGCTCTACAGCGAGGACATCAATATCCAGATGATCGCCACCAGCGAAATCAAAATCTCCGTCCTCATCGACCAAGCCGACGCAGACAAAGCCGTCGCCGCCGTCCACGCCGCCTTCTTTGGCAAAGAATAAATACAAGTAATAAGTAGTAGTGAATAGGTTTTGCCTCTTGTAGGGGCGCGCATCGCGCGTCCGCTGTTGAGAAGGCAGATGTCAGAGAGCAGAAGACAGAGAATCGGGCGCAAGTCTGCCCTCTGTCTTCTGTTTTCTGCGCTCTCACACGCGAACGCGCGATGCGCGCCCCTACTGGATGTTAGCTCCCCGCACGCCTGAATCCTCAAAACTCACCTCTCTCTGTCCTCTGCTTGCTATTTCCGCCCAGATGTGCTAAACTATACCCACAATCACAATCAGGAGGTACGGTTATGCAATGGTTAATGGATTTCTTCGCAAGTCTGGCGGATGTGTTTGCGGGCTTTGACTTGGTTGGGCTGATGGACACGTTCAAAAGCGTCAGCGCACAGCTGGGTCTTTCGCTCGACTGGTTGACGTTCTAGCGGCAACAAAACAGCCCCAATGAGGGGTGAGGCGTGAGGATACAGGCATGAGGACAGGCGCAAAACGTTTTGCGTTTCCTCAAACGGCTGTCGCTCCAAGCCTCACCCCTCAATTCTTGCACCCCATTCCCCAAAACCGCTTGCTATTTCCGCTTAGAGCTGTTATAATACCACAAAAGAATACATTTGGAGGCAAGACATGAAAAAGTTCTCGAAACTCCTCTCGGCGCTCATGGTCGCCGTATTGCTCGCCAGCTCTGTGGCAGGACTGGCCAGCGCCGCCGCCCCGCCGCTCAAGAGCATCACCGTCACGCATGAAGTGGTCTGGGCGGGTCTGTACGCTCAAGACTACAGCGTGGCTTTCATCGCCAATCCATCCCCAAGCACGGCAACACTGGGGGCGCTCGATTGGTATTTGACCGACGGCAAAGGTGCTACCGTATCCATTTATACGTCCTACTTTGACGAGCCAGAAATCGCGAATGCGTTTTTGCCTGGCGGCACTTACAAAGTCTGGTGTGAGTCCACCGTAGGCAGAACCACTGTGAAGTCTGCCGTGCACACCTTTACGCTTGCGGCATTGCCTGATGCAACCAAATTGAACACGCAGTACAACGCATTCTTTGATATTATCAGGAAGTTTTATGTCAATGCACGCTATACGTATGAAAGCCTTCGTGCGCTGTCAGATAAGTTTATAGATACGCAAAATGTATACGCAGTGGATTTTGATCCCCAAACAGGGCAAGTGACGGTGACCACAGAGGAACTCAACCAAGCCGCTGCCGACCTCGCCGCCGCCATAGACGGACTGACGCCGAGAATTCCTCTGCTTGAGCCGCTCTACAGAGCGTTGGACAAAATCTATCCCGCGCTGGAGGCAGTTTACGACTGGCTGTACGATCTCCCCATCATTGGCGACATACTGTGGTATCTATAAGGCAGCCGCTACCACCCGTAGGGGCGCGCATCGCGCGTCCGCGTATGAGAGAGTAGAATGCAGAAAACAGAGGGCGGATTTCTGCCCTCTGTTTTCTGTCACGCCCGCTTCAGAAACTTTTGCCTTACGGATATCGTGTAGGGGCACGCCATGGCGTGCCCGATGAGGCGTGAGGCATGAGGGGGCGCGTCCGCTGGCCTGTAGGGGCGGATATCATCCGCCCGCAGAGAGGCACGAAGCCCGTAGGGGCGCAACCTCCCCCAACCTCCTTCCTCACAGGGGCTTGACAAATGGGTGGCGAACTGCTATACTATTAATACTTTAACGCGTTAACGCGTCATTACGAGTATTTGTGGAGATTTTTATGAACAGCATGACCACCGTTTGGGTGACCATCGCCATCTATGCCGCCGCGCTGGTGGCCGTGGGCGTCATCACTGGTAAGGGCAAAAAGAACATTTCCGATGTCACCGTGGGCGGCCGCCAAGCCGGCGCGTGGCTCAGTGCGCTCAGCTACGGCACGGCGTATTTTTCCGCCGTGATGTTCGTGGGCTATGCTGGCTCTACGGGCTACGGCTTTGGGCTCTGGGGGATTCTGGCGGGCATCGGCAACGCCGTGTTTGGCTCGTATTTGGCGTGGAAAATCCTCGCACGAAAAACCCGTGCCCTGACCGCCAAGCACAACCTGCAGACCATGCCCGGCTTTTTCGAAGCGCGGTATGGCTCTCGCGCCATGAAGCTCTTCGCCTGCGTGGTGATTTTCGTCTTCCTGATTCCGTATTCTGCCAGCGTCTACAAGGGTTTGGGGTCGATTTCCCAAGTGCTCTTGGGCATCTCCGACACCGCATTCATGGTCATCATCGCGGTGCTCGCGGCCGTTCTTCTGCTCTTGGGCGGCTATAAAGCGCAGGCGCGCGCCGACTTTGTGCAGGGCATCGTGATGCTCGTGGGCGTTTCTGTGCTCATCGTCTTCGTCATCGGCACGCC
Source organism: Oscillospiraceae bacterium (assembly GCA_031261445.1). GTDB lineage: Bacteria > Bacillota > Clostridia > Oscillospirales > Acutalibacteraceae > WRKY01. Next base: position 9,533 of record JAISJQ010000048.1, read on the forward strand.
GCAGGTGGACGGCCTTGCGGGGTTGGCGGACTACGCCAAAAGCGACATCGGCCTGCCCAAACTCGTGGGCAAACAGTGGGTCTCGCTCCTCTCTCTGGTGCTCATGACCAGCTTTGGCACGTGGGGTTTGCCACAAATGATCCAGAAATATTTCGGCATCAAGGACGACAAACAGGCGCGGCGGGGGATATGGATCAGCACGTTTTTCGCCGTGCTCGTGGCGGGTGGCGGGTACTTCATCGGCTCGCTGTGCTACCGATTCTTCACCAAAAGCCAGATGGATGCCCTGCCCACCAAGGACTTCATCGTCCCGGAAATGCTCAAAGCGGCCGCCCTGCCCGATATCCTGCTGGGCATCGTGATTGTGCTCCTGCTCGCCGCATCGGTCTCCACGCTCTGCTCCGTGACGCTTACGGCGGCCAGCACGTTTTCGGTGGACTTCATCGGCACAATCAAACCCAAAACGAGCGACAAATCTCTGCGCATGATTACGCAAGGGCTCTGCGTCCTGTTCGTCATTGTCAGCTACTTTGTGGCCAACAGCAAGACCCCTATTCTGGAGCTGATGAGCTACTCCTGGGGCATCATTTCCGGCTCGTTTTTAGCGCCCTATGTGCTCGCGCTGTACTTTAAGTGGATCGGCAAACGTGGCGCGTGGGCGGGGATTCTGGCGGGATTTTTCGTGGCACTGCCGCCAGCGGTCTGCAGACTGCTCACGTCCTTCCCGGCACTCAAAGACAACGCCACCGTGCTGTGGTTTTCGGGCAACGGGCCGCTCTTCGCCTGCGTGGCCATGCTCGTTTCGCTCCTAGTCACCGCTGGCGTGAGCGCCCTGGGCAACCCCCGGGAGAACGAGGCATTCTACGACGGCTTGGACGCCTAACGGCAAAAGCACACAATTTATTCAAAAAACCGAAACAAATTTTTCTGTATTTTCTAATACGGAAACAAAACCTGCCAAAAATATGCTATATTATCTTTGCAAGGGATCAGCTTCTTGACACAAGCAAAAATCCCAACGATTTCGGAAAGGAGGATGCATCATGGATATCTTTGCAATCATCGGCGACGTGCTCGAGGCACTGGCCGCTTGGTGGACGAACGACCTGAAGCCCCCTCAATACATTGAGAACGAGCTTCTCGGCGGCGGCGACCAAGGCAACTTCCTGAAGACGCTCATCGACACCGTCATCGCGCAGATCTGGGGCTAAACACCAGACACACAGGGCAGTTCGCCAAAAGCGGACTGCTTTTTGTTTGTGCTTGACTTTTGCTGGTTTTTAGGATAATCTGTGAAATATCGCATAATATCTTAATTTTGAAGCTTTTGCTTCCTGCCACGGAAATAAATTTTGGGTAAGGGGCTTTTCTGTGCTCGCCGGTTGCACAGAGGGATGAGGGGTTCGGATACAGGCGTGCACCCCTACAACAATTGTACATTGTTAATTGTTCCGCACGCCCCTTGAAAAAAAAACAAGAATATGGTATAATAACGTGGAATAATATTCCGGGCGTGAATGAATACTATATTATTGTGAGCAATGTGGTGGTCGCGCACCGAAAGGAAACAGAAAATGGCACTTTTTACGCAGGACATCGGCATCGATTTGGGCACAGCAAACACGCTTGTGTTTGTAAAAGGTAAGGGGATTATCATCCGCGAGCCCTCCGTGGTGGCGGTGGATCAGCGAGCCAACCCCATGCGCGTGGTGGCGGTGGGTGCGGACGCCAAACAGATGATCGGCCGCACGCCCGGGTCCATCAAGGCCGTGCGTCCGCTGAAGGACGGCGTGATTGCCGACTTCGATATCACGTCGGACATGCTCAAGGAGTTCATCAAACGTGCCATCAGCCACTCGCCGCTCAGCCGCGCGCGGGTGATGATCTGCATTCCGTCCGGGGTGACGGGCGTGGAAATGCGTGCAGTGTATGACGCGGCCAAGAGCGCGGGCGCGAAGGTCGTTAGCCTCATTGAAGAGCCCATGGCCGCGGCCATCGGCGCGGGCTTGCCCGTGAGCGAACCGACAGGCTCGATGGTGGTGGATATCGGCGGCGGCACGAGCGAAGTGGCCGTGATCAGTTTGGGCGATGTGGTGACCTCCTGTAGCGCACGCGTGGCGGGCGACAGCTTTGACGAGGCGATCATCACCTTCATCAAAAAGAAGTATAACCTGCTCATCGGCGAGCGCACCGCCGAGGACATCAAAGTCACCATCGGTTCGGCCTATCCCTATGAAGGCGAGGGCACGATGAACATCAAAGGGCGCAACCTCATGGACGGCCTGCCGAAAAATGTGGAGGTCAGCAGCGAGGAAATCCGCGAGGCACTGGCGGACGTGGTGGGGCAAGTGCTCGACGCCGTGCGTGCCACGCTGGAAAAAACGCCACCAGAGCTGGCGGCGGACATCATTGACCACGGCATCATGCTCACCGGCGGCGGCGCACTCTTGCGCGGGCTCGATCGCCTCATCAGCATCGAGACCAAAATCCCCGTACACGTGGCCGAAAATCCGCTCGACTGCGTGGTCGACGGCACAGGCATCTGCCTAGAGAACGACCAACTCAACAAACTGCTGCACCGAGACAGCTACTAATCCAATTGACAATGAACAATGAACAATGTACAATTGTCATAGGAAGACAAAAGCGTCTAGTGCCAGAAGTCTAACATCCATAGTCTAACGTCTAGATTTCGAGGTGTTCTTTGAAGTCCTTTCTGAAAAGCACGGCGTTCCGTGCGCTGGTGATTGTGGTGGTCCTGTTGGCACTGGGTTCAGTGCTGGCGGGATTTTTGCCGTCTGGCACAACGCCAGCGAACGCGGTGGTCTCCGCGCTCTTCAGCCCTCTGCAACAGGCGGCGAGCTTGGCGGCCAAAAAGCTGGAGGTCTTTCAGCTGAGCTTTCAGAATGCGGCGGCGCTGGCCGAGGAGAACAAAAAGCTACAGGAAGAGAACGAAAAAATCAAGCAAGACCTCGTGGATTTGGATCAGGCGAAACAAAAAATCGCGCTCTATGAGGAGTTCTACGAGCTGAAAACGCAAAACGAGGACTTCAAGCCCGTGGTCGCCTCCGTGGTGGGGCGTGCACCCGACGGCGGTTTTGCCACCTTCACCCTCGGACGCGGCACGGCGCATGGTGTGCGCGTGGGCTGCCCCGTGGTCAGCGGCAAAAATCTGGTGGGCACAGTCACGGCGGCGGCGGCGAACAACTGCACCGTCACCACGCTACTTAGCCCCGAACTGAGCGTTGGCGCGTATGCCCTCAACAGCTCCGAATCGCTCTACGTCAACACCACCAAAGAGCTGGCGGCCGAGGGGTTGACCCGTGCGCCAGGGCTCGCGAAAGACAGTATGCTCGCGCCCGGCAGTGTTGTGTGTACCTCCGGCCTGTCCGGTCTGTACCCACGAGGCCTCATCATCGGCACGGTGACAGAACTGGCCGACAACCCAGAAACTGGCTACGTGCAAGACGCCATCATCGCGCCCGGCGCTGTGATCAACGAAATCCGTGATGTGTTCATCATCACCGCCTTTGACGGCATGAGTGACGCGCCATGAGAAAAATGCAGACAGACACCACAAAATACAAGCACACGCTGGCGGTGCTGGCGGCGCTGCTCGTGTTGGCGCTCCTGCAAACCGTGGTGGGTGCGCTCCCGCGACCATGGGGCGCGACGGCGTTTTTGCTCATCCCCGCTGTCGTCGCCGTGGGCATGGCGGAAAACGAACTGCCCGCCCTGCTCTATGGCCTCTTCGCGGGCTTGCTTTGGGATTGCGGCGCGTTAGGCAACAATTTCCATGGCATTTTTTTGTGCACACTGGCCTGCGGCGTGTCCGCCTTTGTGCGCCGTAAAATGTTCAGCACTGCGGCGGTGGCGCTGCTCCTGAGCACGCTTGCCGTCTTCGGCTATCTGCTGGTGGATTGGCTACACGCAGGCGCAGTCATGGCAACGCTTTGGACACATACGCTCCCGTCGTTTGTCTACACGCTCCTGTTCAGCGTGCCGCTCTATGCGCTGTTTCAGGGCATCGCCAACCGCTGGCGCGTGCGGTCGATGATGCACTAGCGCACGCGCATATTTCTCCGTGCGCCTGAGAAACTACCCTCGTACCCAAAACGAGACGGCGAGACGCGCCAGAAAATGGTTTGCATTTTGTGCCGGATTGTGGTATAATACTCCAGTTAGGTGTAGTTTTAGTTCATCAGGTGCGCCCAAGTGCGCCCGTGGAGGATAGATTTGCAGACAAAAATTGCTGTGCGCGGCGGGAATCCGTTGCTTGGAAATGTTCGCATCAGCGGAGCGAAAAACGCCGCCGCTTGCATTTTGCCCGCGACCATTTTGGCCGCCGGAAAGTGCACCATCGAAAACGTCCCGGCCATCAGCGACGTGACGTATACCCTGCGCATTTTGGAGAGTCTGGGCGCAAAAGTGCGTCTTCTAGACAAAAACACGCTGGAAATTGACACCGCGCCCCTGCACGGCCACACCGTCACCCACGACTTGACCCGCCACATGCGGGCATCATATTACTTTTTAGGTGCACTGCTGGGTCGTTTTGGGCAAGCCCGCGTCGCCATGCCTGGCGGTTGCAATTTGGGTGTGCGCCCCATCGATCTGCACGAAAAAGCCTTTGCCATGCTGGGCGCTACGGTGGACACCGAAGAGAACGCCATCATCAGCTGTAGCGCGGAAAAGCTCGTGGGCACGCAGATCTATTTTGACGTGGTCAGCGTGGGCGCAACGGCCAACGCGATGCTCGCCGCCGTCCGCGCGGACGGTCGCACACAGATTGAAAACGCCGCCAAAGAGCCGCACATCGTGGATCTGGCCAACTTCCTCAACGCCATGGGCGCGAACATTCGCGGCGCGGGCACGGACACCATCCGCGTGGACGGCGTGCCGCAGCTACACGGTTGCACGTGGTCAGTCGTGCCCGATCAGATTGAAGCGGGCACGTATATGGTCGCCGCGGCCGCCACGGGCGGCAATGTTCTCGTCGAGAACGTGACACCGAAGCACCTTGAGTCCATCTCCGCCAAACTCCGCGAGAGCGGCGCACTGGTGGAAGAATATGACGACGCTGTGCGGGTCATCGGCCACAGTCGCCCCCACAAGTGTTCAGTCAAGACCATGCCCCACCCCGGCTTCCCCACGGATATGCAACCACAAATGGCAGTTTTGCTCAGTGTCGCCACAGGCACGAGCTATATCACTGAGAGTATTTTCGACAACCGCTTCCGCTGGGTTGATCAACTGGCGCGTATGGGCGCGGTGGTGAAAGTGGACGGCAAAATGGCCGTGGTTGAGGGCGTGGAGAGCCTCATGGGTGCGCCCGTGCAGGCGGACGACCTGCGTGCGGGCGCGGCGATGCTCATTGCGGGGCTTATGGCGCTGGGGCAGACGGAAATTGAGCACATTGAATACATTGAGCGCGGCTACGAAAACGTGGTGGAGAAGTTCAAGGCCTTGGGCGCGGACATTTTTTATCTGCAGGACGCAGACGAAGACGCGGTGCTTTTGGCCGGTTGAGGTTCAACCACTGATGTTGGGGCGCGTCCGCGGATTCCCAGCCGCACCGTGTTTCACAGCGCGGCGTGCCGATTGCCCCGGCAAAGAAAAAGCACCCCTTACTTAGATTGGAAGCACAATGATCAAGTTTTGTCCGCTGTTCAGCTCCAGTAGTGGCAACAGTGTATACATAGGCGGCGGCGACGGCGGCGTGCTGATCGACTGCGGCGTGAGCGCTAAACAGACGACCGCCGCGCTCTACGACATCGGGGTGGATGCGGCGAGCATCCGCGCTGTTTTTGTGACGCACGAGCACAGCGATCATGTGCGGGGTGTGCGCGTTTTTGCCAAGAAGTATGCCCTGCCCGTCTATGGCACGGCGGGCACGCTGGCGGCGATGGAAGAAAATGGCGTGGCGGACGGCACTTACAAATGCTTTGTGCTGCCCGAAGAGGGGACAGAGGCGGCGGGATTTTGGCTGCGTCCCTTTGCCACCAGCCACGATGTGCGCGAGAGTTGCGGCTACCGAATCACCGTCCCCGATGGGCGGCATCTGGCCGTGTGCACCGATTTGGGCATGATGACCTCCACCGTGCTGACGCAACTGCTGCAGTGCACACTGGTGATGCTCGAGAGCAACCACGATGTGGGGATGCTGCAAAACGGCCCGTACCCCTACTGGCTCAAGCAGCGCATCCTCTCGGACAGGGGGCACCTGAGCAACGAGGCCTGCGCACAGACGGCGGTGCAACTGGTGCAAAACGGCGTGATGCGGCTAATTCTGGGGCATTTGAGCAAGGAAAACAACATGCCGGCGCTGGCGTATGAACACAACAATGCGGCGCTGGCGGCGGCGGGCATCCGCGTGGGCTCAGACTGCCTACTCTCCGTTGCCGGGCAGGGACGCGAGAGCGTTTTTGTCTAAGACATAGAAATCAAGAAAGCAGTGAACGATGATGGACGTCACAACGTCGGCGATACAGTTTGGTGAAAAATGCGGAATTGGTCAGAGCCAAGATCCATTCTACAGCGAAGCCAACCAGCGGCATTTGCGTGCTGTCGCCGAGCGCATTGCATCGGGAAAAGCCACTTTCGTCACTAAAACGATGGAAGAGCTGGAGGCAATGGCTGAATAATTCCCGCCCCCGATTGGACAAACTAAAACAAAATGTTTGTGCAGTCGGAGGCAGGTATGCGCACGGTGATTTTGGCTGGCGGCGAGGGCACGCGCCTGCGCCCGCTGACTTGCGATTTGCCCAAGCCGCTGGCGCGCCTGTGCGGCAAAGCGATTTTGGAAACCCTCTTCGATGGCCTTCTGCGTGCGGGCATCAACGCCGCCACGCTCACGCTGGGCTACCTGCCCCAAATGATTGAGGAGGCCTATGCGCAGGGCTACGGCGCACTCGCGCTGGATTTTGTGCGCGAGCCAGAGCCACTGGGCACGGCGGGCAGCGTGAAGAATGCCGTCACAACGCCGGACACTGTCCTTGTGCTCAGCGGTGACGCGCTTTGTGACTACGACTTCGCGCTGCTCCTGCGCGAACACGAAAAATCGGGCGCGGCGGTGACCATTGTGGCCGCGCGTGTGGACGATCCGCGAGAATACGGACTTTTGCGCACAGACGATGCGGGCGAAGTGCTCGGTTTTGTGGAAAAGCCCGGCTGGAGTCAGGCCGTGGGGGGGCTGGCCAACACCGGGATTTATGTGCTCTCGCCCGCCGCGCTGGCCGGCATTCCGGCGGGACAAAAAGTCGATTTTGCGCAGGATTTGTTCCCCGCACTGCTGCGCGCGGGGGAGAAAATCCACTGCCACGTGGCCGAGGGCTATTGGTGCGATGTGGGCGATATCAACACGTTTTTGCGTGCCTCCCGCGACATTCTCGATGGCCGCGCACGGGTTGAATTGGGTCTGCGCGAGTCCGCGCCCACGGGGGACTACACCATCCGCCCGCCCGTGTATTTTGGGAAAAATGTCCACATTGCGCGGGGCGCGGTGGTGGGACCCTATGCCGTCTTGGAGGACGGCGTGATGGTGGGCGCGGATGCCAAAATCCGCCGCTCCATCCTCCAAGCGCGGGCGCGGGTCGAGGGCGGCGTGCGGGTGACGGGCGCTCTGCTGTGCCATGACTCGCTGGTGCGCCGAGGTGGCAGCCTGTTTGAGGGCAGCGTGTTGGGCGCGAACGCCGTGGCGGGGACAGACAGCGCGGTGCAGCCGGGCGTGCGCGTCTGGCCAACGAAAGTCGTGGCGGACGGCGTGGCCGCGCGGACAAATGTGCGCTACGGAGTCGCGAGCCGGACACTTTTTGGCGAGCGTGGCATTGAGGCGGGCGGCCGATTGACCCCCGCGTTTTGCGCGGCACTGGGTGGTGCGATGGCCGCCGTGCCAGAAATGCACCTGTGCGCCATCGGGCACGATGGGTCACCACGCGCCCGTGCGCTGTGCCGCGCACTGGTGGGCGGGCTGCAATTCGGCGGCGCATCGGTGTGGGATTACGGCACAACTTTTCCCGTGCAGCTGCGCTTCTGCGGGACATTTTGCGGACGCGGCGCGGCGGTGTTTGTGGGGCAGGATTTTCTGGACATCAGCGGCGAGGGCGGCTTGCCGTTGCCGCGCGGCGTGGAGCGTGCGCTGGAGACGGCCTTGGCGAACGGCACACAGACGCCCGCCGCGCCAGAGCAAACCCACGACGCGGCGAATGTGAGCAATTTGCGCAGCGTGTATCGGCAGGAGTTGCGGGGTCAATGCGCCGCGCACAGCTTAGAGCTGGCGGTGAAAGTGGAGGGTAGCAACCCCACGGCGCGGGAAATATTGCACGAAACGCTGGCACAACTGGGTTGCCGCGAGGACGAAAAACTCCTGCTGCGCCTGAATGCCACGGGCGAGCGTCTGGCGGCGTGGACGAAAGAAACGGGCAACGTGCCGCACGAAAAATTGCTGGCGCTGTGTTGTTTGGAGGAGTTCAAGCGCGGCCGTCCGCTGGCGCTCCCCAGCGATGCGCCGCAGTTTTTAGAGGGCATGGCGCGGCGGCAGGGCGTGACGCTCATGCGGTACTTGCGCTCGCCTACGGACGACAGCGATGCCGCCGCCCGCAGGGTTGCCGGCGGTCTGCACTGGACGCGCGATGGGCTGTTTTTGGCCGTGCGCCTGCTTTCGCTCGTGCACCTGCGCCACGCCACGCTGGCCGATTTGCTGGCGGAACTGCCCGCCATTCACGTGCAGCAGAGCTATGTTGACGTGTCGCCCACGCGCATTGCGGTGCTCGAAAACGCCCGCGAACTGGAAAATCTGGACGCGCCCGAAGGCTATCTGCTGCGCCGAGGACTGAGCAAACTGCTGATCTTTCCGGGCAAAAGCGGTCGCCGCCTGCGCCTGCTGGCCGAGGCCGAAAGCATGGAAGCCGCGCAAGAAATCACCGCGCAGGTCGAAGCTTTGCTTCGACAATGAACAATTGACAATGTACAATTGTCTGTAGGGGCGAGCTGTGCTCGCCCGCTGATTCCTACAAAAACTAGGTTTCCGCAGCGGTCGAGCGAAGAAAAGCTCCTACAAGCAATTGTTCATTGTACATTGCTAATTGTTAATTTTCTTCTCCAAGTCTCGCCCGTTCACAATCACTGCGTCATATCGCTGTAAAGATTTTGGACGCGATTTTCCGGCTTTTTTGGCGGCCGCGTCCAGTTCTTCCTCGCGCAGAGCCACGCTTGTTTTTTGCGTCAGCTCGGCATTGCTCAGGGCGCGGACAATCACCACGTCGCCCTCTGTGCAACGCACAATCGCGCGGCGAAACACCACGCGTCCACCCGTTTTCACAAAAAAGCCCGGCTCGCCCTCCACAATGTGTAGCGCCCCGCGCGGCAGGCGCAACCCCTCTTCTTCGCGCAGCACAATGCGCAGGCTGTCCCCGTGCAGCTTCCACGCGCCTTGATCCGCGCAGGAAAACACAACCGGCACTTCTCCGTCCTCTTCGCGCCCCATATACTCCACCGTGAGCTTAAACGCGCCGCCGCCCGCTCGCTCGTGCACGGCCTGTACGGCGTGACCTAGGCGCAACAATAACGCATTTTTTGCGGGGATATTCGCCACAATCACCCAGTTGAATCCTGTGACCAAATTGCCCGTAAATCCCGCAGATGCCGCAGGCTTGCTGCGCAGCAGCTGCGTCACCTCAGCGACCGTCAGCGTGGGGGACTGCGCCCCTTGCGTGGACTGCGTGATGCGCAGGATTTTGTCCGCCAGAGCCGTGCCCACGCCCGGCGCGTTGGCGGCACTGTAGTAGCCCGCCGCCGTGGTGGTCAAGCGTTTGGCCGTGGCGGTTTTCTTTTCCAGCGCGGCGATTTCTTTATCCAAGGAACGGATTTTGTCGCCGATGTAGTCCTTCTTTTCGGCGTGCACGACCTCCAGCACGCTCCACTTTTCGCTCAGCACGTCCGCCGCCGCAGGCAGGGCATCCAGCGTACCGTCTGCTGTGCTGTCCAAAAACTTTAGGAACAGCCCGGACAGCTCTGCCTCCAGCTTCGCCTCGCTCAAGCCCACCAGTGCGCTACTCTGTAGATTGCGCAACCGCTCGCGCAACGCGCGTTTCTCCTGCAACGTGCCGTAGGCCTTCTGCGCATCTTTTGTCTGAAATTTCGCCGCCCACGCCGCATTTTTCGCCAGACGCTCGCCGTCCTTGACCAGCAGCGTGTAGCCCTCGGGCAGCTTCAGCGGAATTTCCTCGCGCAGCGCGGCGACCGTCACCGAAAAGCCCTCCGTACCGCTGCCCGGCATGGCCGGCACGGTCTGGATGGTGTTGATCGTGTCCCTGAGCAGATTGTACACCAACGCCCCGCTGCTGACCAGCAGGAGCGCGGTGAGCAGCAACAGCCACGGCGAAAAGCGCTTTTTCGGTGCTCTACCCTCGATTTTCATGCGGTTTCCTCCATCCACTTTTTTACACACTGGATTGCTTCACTGTGCAACTTTTCGTCACTCGCTCCATCGTCCAGATAGAGCCAATGCACGTCGAGCGTCTGGTGCAAAAACCACGTGCGCTGGCGTTTGGCGTAACGCCGCGTGGCACGCTTGAGGTTCTCCACGGCCTCTTCCTTTGTGATTTCGCCGCGCAACGCTGGGCGCAGTTCTTTGTGTCCGATTGCCTGCGCTGCCGTGTGCTCATGTGCGAGCGCAAGCCGCGCCGTCTCCTCCCAAAGTCCCGCCGAGAGCATCGCGTCCACGCGGGCATCCAGCCGTGCGTAGAGATGTGCGCGTTCGAGGCAGTCGAGCCCCAGCGTCAGCGTGTGGTAAGGTGGCGTGCCGCGCGAGGGGGCGGGGTCGTCAAAGCGAAAATCCTGCGTCAGCGCGTCATAATACAGCCCCGTGCCGCCGACCACAATGGGCAACTTGCCCCGCGCGTGGATGTCCGCAATGACCGCCCGCGCCGCCGTGCACCAGCGCACTACGCTGCATTTTTCCGTGGGCTCGAGCCAGTCCATCAGGTGGTGCGGGATGCCGCCGCGCTCGGCCGCGCTGGGTTGCGCCGTGGCGATGGGCATGGCGCGGTAGACCTGCATGGAGTCGCACGACACAATTTCACCGTCCAGCGCGTGCGCCAACGTCACGCCCAACGCGGTCTTCCCTGTGCCCGTAGGTCCCACGATGCCGACAACGTTTTTAACCATGCGCATCTCCTTACGAGTTAGGTGAAGAATGAACAATTGTTCATTCTTCATTGTAAATTGTTAATTGTCAATTGCTCCGCCCAATTCGTCGTTCGATCTCTGTTTTGGTGAGCGACAAAAACACCGGCCGTCCGTGGGGGCAGTGGCGGATTTCTGGCTCGGCTAGGACGCGCCGCGCGAAGTGCTCTAGTTCGGCGGGGGCGGTGTAGTCCCCGGCCTTGATGGCCGCGCGGCAGGAGATGGAGTGGTAGAGCCAGTCCAGCTTGGCCGGGAGGGGGTCGCGCTTGTGCGCCAGTAGATCCGCCGCGATTTCGGCGAAGGCGGCGGACGCCTCGTCGGCGCTGAACTCCATGGGCGCGGCGGTCACCAGCACCGTGCCGTCGGCCAGATCGCTGAACTCAAAGCCGCCCTTGCGGATGAGATCCGCCTCCTCCAGCACGGCGGCGTATTCCTCCTTGCTGAGCGTGAGGGGCGCGGGCGCGAGGAGCTGTTGGGCAAAACGCTCGCTGCTGCCGGCCTTCAGCTCGTTGTAAATGATGCGCTCGTGCGCGGCGTGCTTGTCGAGCAGGAGCAGAGTGCGCCCCTGCTCAATGAGGATGTACGTGCCGAAAAGTTCGCCCTTGATGGAAAGATTTGTGGCATTCGCTTGTGACCAAAACGGGTTTGGTTCGCTGTGGATGTTTCCGCTTTCCTCAACAAAATCTGGCGCAGCTGCCTCGACATTTTCTGGCAGACTCTCTGCCCTCTGCCCTCTGTCTTCTGCCTTCTGCTCAAGAACTTCACCCGTGTCCATGTCCACCTGCAACGTGCGCGGCGGGATCGGGGTAGCGCTGGTCGGATTGCCGCCCCAAAAGTGGGGGTTCGGCGGCAGAGTGGCACGCAAAACGGGCGCAGGCGGCGCGGCGACGGGCTGTTGTTCGCTGGCCTGCAACGCCAGCCCCACGGCGGCATACACCGCGTGGAACAGCGCACGCTCGTCGGCGAAGCGCACCTCCAGCTTGGCGGGGTGGACGTTCACGTCCGCCAGCGTTTCGTCCATCTCTATGTGCAGCACGCAGGCCGGGTAGCGTCCCACCATCAGCCGCCCCTTGTAGGCCTCGCTGAGCGCGGCCGCGCCCGTGTTCGTCTTGACCAAACGCCCGTTGAGAAAGAAAAACTGAAAGCTCCGCGTCGGTCTGGAGGCACTCGGGCGGCTCACATAGCCCCACACGCGGATGCCGTCCGTTTCGCTCTCCACGGGCATCAGCGAGAGCGAAAACTCGCGCCCCAGCACGGCACGGATCGCGCCCAGCTGGTCGCCGTCTCCCGCCGAGAACAGCGCCTGCCGCCCCTCGCGGATAAAGCAAAAGCTGACCTCTGGGTGGCTGAGCGCGATGCGATCCACCACGCTCGCCACGGCGTTGGCCTCGCTGACATCCTTCTTGAGGAACTTCATGCGTGCGGGCGTGTTGTAGAACAGATCTTGCACAAGGAAGGTCGTGCCCGGTGGGCAACCAGCGTCTTCCAGCGCCACCTCTTCGCCACCGTGAATCACATAGCGCGTGCCCACGTCCTCACCCGCCGCGTGGGTCAGCAGCTCCACGCGGGCGACCGTGGCGATACTGGCCAGTGCCTCGCCGCGAAAGCCCAAGGTGCAGATGGCGTCCAGATCGCTCGCTAGGCTGATTTTGCTGGTGGCGTGGGACACAAACGCACTGCGCACGTCCGCCCGGCCAATGCCGTGCCCGTCGTCCGTGATGCGGATTTCGCGCACGCCGCCGCCTGTGATTTCCAGCGTCACGCGCTGTGCCCCCGCGTCAATGGCGTTCTCCAAAAGCTCCTTGACCACGCTGGCCGGACGCTCCACCACTTCGCCCGCAGCAATCAGCTGGGCGATTTCGCGGGGCAATATGTTAATTTTGGGCATGGCACGCCTCATGATTACGCACAGATTCTTTGCGCACAAACGCGCCTATATAGTATACCATGTTCGCTCGAAAACTGCAAATTCAGAGGGCAGATGTCAGAGGACAGAGGGCAGAGGCGTAGGGGCGCCCGCCGCATTTTGTAGGGGCGGATATTATCCGCCCGCTGTGTTTGTGGGAATCAGCGGGCGGCAGGTTGCCGCCCCTACAGGTTTCATGCCTCCATGTAGGGGCGCGCACCCAGCGCCCCGCTGTTGAGAAGGCAGACATCAGAAAACAGAGGACGCAGGCAAAGGCCAGTTTCCCCCCTTCCCGATTTTTCGCTTGAAAAAACGCGCCCACAGTGGTATAATACTCCAAGTACTGACGACAACACATCTGGGAGGGCACACATGAAACCATATAGCCAAAAAGTTGACCAAAAGTGGCAGGCACGCTGGGACGCGGCGGGGCTGTTCCGCACACGCATGGGCGCGGACGACAAGAAAATCTACCTGCTGGAGATGTTCTCCTACCCTAGCGCTTCTAAGCTCCACCTGGGGCACTGGTGGAACTACTCCCTGCCCGATAGTTGGGGACGCATGAAGCACATGCAGGGCTACGATGTCTTTCATCCCATGGGCTTCGATGCCTTTGGTCTGCCTGCCGAAAACTTCGCCATCCGTTCGGGCATCCACCCCAAGGACTCCACCGAAGCCAACATCACCACCATGGAACAGCAGTTGCGCGGCATCGGCTGTACCTACGATTGGGACACGGAGTTGACCACCTGCTCGCCCGAATACTACAAATGGACGCAGTGGCTTTTCCTCCAGCTGTATAAGCACGGGTTGGCCTATCGCAAAGAAGCGCCCGTGAACTGGTGCGACTCGTGCAAGACCGTTTTGGCCAACGAGCAGGCCAGCGGCGGCATCTGCGAGCGTTGCGGCAACGAAGTACTGCGCAAGAGCATGACCCAGTGGTTCTTCAAAATCACCGACTACGCCCAAGAGCTCCTCGATGGTCTGCCCGCGCTGGACTGGCCAGAGAAAACAAAGCGCATTCAAGAGAACTGGATTGGTCGCTCCGCCGGTGCGGAAGTCACTTTTGACGTGGTCGACAAAGACCTCAAGATCACCGTCTTCACCTCGCGCGTGGATACCCTCATGGGGCTGTCCTACATGGTGCTCGCGCCCGAGAGCGCCTACACACAGGCCGTCATCACGCCCGAATACGCCGATGCCTGCGCGGCCTATATTCAGGAATCCGCCCGCAAAAGCGAAATTGAGCGCACGGGCACGGCTGACGAGAAAACGGGTGTCTTCACCGGCTCGTATGCCGTCCACCCCCTCACAGGGCAACAAGTGCCCATCTGGCTGGCGGACTACGTCATCGCCACCTACGGCACGGGTGCGGTCATGGCCGTCCCCGCGCACGACGAGCGCGACTGGCTCTTCGCCAACAAATACGATTTGCCCATCCTTGAGGTCATCGCCGACAAGGCGGGTGAGCGTCAGCCTCTGCCCTATTGCGAGCACGGCACATTGGTCAACAGCGGCAAGTATGATGGTCTGACCACGGCGGAAGCGAAAAAAGCCCTTGTGGCGGATTTGGCGCAGTTGGGTCGCGGCAACGAGAAAATCAACTACCGCCTGCGCGACTGGTCGGTCAGCCGCCAGCGCTACTGGGGCGCGCCCATCCCCATCCTCTATTGCCCGGACTGCGGCGCAGTGCCCGTGCCTGAGCGCGACCTGCCCGTGGAATTGCCCTACGATGTGGAGTTTCGTCCCAACGGGCAGTCGCCCCTGGCCAGCCACGCGGGCTTCCGCGCGTGTACCTGTCCTCAGTGCGGTAAGCCCGCTCAGCGCGAAGTGGACACCATGGACACCTTCGTGTGCTCCAGCTGGTACTACCTGCGCTACCCGGATGCCCACAACGCGGCCGCGCCGTGGGATGCCGAAAAAGCCAAACACTTCATGCCCGTGGACAAATACGTCGGCGGCGTGGAGCACGCGGCCATGCACCTGCTCTACGCGCGTTTCATCTATAAAGCGCTGCGGGACATGGGCTTTGCCTTTGGCGATGAGCCGTTCCAAAGCCTCGTGCATCAGGGCGTGATTTTGGGCAGCGACGGCTTCAAGATGAGCAAGACGCGCGGCAACACCGTTGCGCCCGACGATTATGTGCAAAAATACGGCTCGGACGTGTTCCGCCTGTATTTGGCCTTTGGGTTCAGCTACGTGGACGGTGGGCCTTGGAAGGACGAGGGCTTGCTGGCCATCGCCCGCTTTTTCGCGAAATTCCAGACCGTTGTGGAGACCTTCATTGAAGAGGGCAACGAAACCGCGCCCGCGCAGGAGGACAAAGAGCTCGAATACGTACGCCACAACACCATCAAGTCCGTCACGGCGGACATCGAGCGTTTTCAGTTCAACACCGCCGTGGCGCGGCTCATGGAACTGGTCACCGCCATCGGAAAAACGCAACGTTCTGGGCACTCCCAAGCCTACCTGCGCGGCGTGATTGAAGACTTCGTGCGCCTTGTTTCGCCCTTCGCGCCCCACTGCGCGGACGAAATGTGGGAGGCTCTGGGGCACAGCGACTTTGTTTATCAGCAAGCGTGGCCAGTCTTTGACGAGAAAAAGTTGCAGCTGGACACCATCGAGCTGGCCGTGCAGGTCAACGGCAAGCTGCGTGACGTGGTGCAAGTTCCCGCCACGGCCAGTCAAGACGAAATCAAGGCGGCGGCGCAGGCCTTGCCCAAAATCGCCGAGTCCCTCGCGGGTAAGAGCATCAAAAAAGCCATCGTTGTGCCGGGTCGTTTGGTGAATTTTGTTGTGGGCTAACGAAAAAAAGACAAAGAGGAAATTGCCGCGTTGCCGTGCAATTTCAGTTCCGCTGGCACTGCTGGTGCTGGTGGGTTTGGGTGCGTGTGGGTCTCTCCCCAAAAACACGAACCCCGCGCCCAGCGGGGAAACCTACCCAACGATGCCCACGTTCACCGTGCCGCCGCCCTCTGTCGCCTACACCAGCCCCTTCGCGACAGAGCTGAGCACACTGCCCGCTACCGAACAAACGATACCCACGCTCTCCGCGCCCGCCGCGCAGACGACCACAAAACCGCCCGCGCCGCCGACGACGGCACGCGTCATCACGACCAAACCCAGCACCAAACCCACGACCACAAAGCCGCCTGTGCCTGCCACCACCACAGCGCCGCCCGTCATCGCGGGCTATCGCATCGTGTGGGCGCAGAAGGAGATTCTGCGCCTGAGCAATATTGAGCGCGACAAAGCGGGTCTCTTGCCGCTCACGATGGGGTCGGATAGCCTGCAAAGCGCCGCCAATACGCGTGCGCGGGAGGCATCCGTCCGCTGGGGGCACACGCGCCCCAACGGTTTGGGGTTTGTATCGGTGTTCACGCAATATTTTGTTTTGTATCAAGGCGCAGGCGAAAACCTGAGCAAGGTGCACGAGCAACCAGAGCAGATTGTGGCGGCGTGGATGGCCTCGCCCACGCACAAAGCCAACATCCTCAACCCCAAATATGAGGAGGTCTGCATGGGCTTTTATCGCGCCGAAAACGGCGCGGCCTATTGGGCACAGCTGTTTTTGCAGCCCATTTGACAAATGCCGACAAGTGTGGTACAATTTATGCACTCTACGCGGTAGAGAGACAACAAATGCCGCGCTGAGAGCATAGAATATGTCAATGCCTTTTGGCAGGATCTTCCGTCCGCTTTCGGACGGTGTCCCTGCTGTTTTTGTATCTTGCAGTAGTTCAGGTGTGATTATGGCGATTCGCAACATCGTCCAATTGGGCGACCCGATACTGACCAAAGCCAGCCGCCCTGTCAAGAATTTTGACGACCGACTGGCGCAGTTGCTCGACGACATGCGCGACACGCTCAAAAAGGCGGACGGTGCAGGCCTCGCCGCCGTGCAGGTGGGCGTGCTGCGCCGCGTGTGCATTGTGGACGCCGGCGGCGAGACGCTCGAGCTGGTCAATCCAGAAATCCTCAAGCAAGAGGGCGAGCAGGTGGAGGAAGAGGGCTGCCTGAGCCTGCCGGGCAAGCAAGGCAAAACGCGCCGCCCCGCGCTGGTGGATATCCGCGCACAGGATCGCGCAGGCAAATGGCACATCCATCGCGGCGAGGGCGTAAAAGCCCGCGCCTTCTGCCATGAAATTGATCATTTGGATGGCATATTATTTACGCAACGCGTTATCAATTAACAATTGACAATGAACAATTATCTGTAGGGGCGACCGTCCCCGGTCGCCCGTTGATTCCGTAGGGGGCGATGTCCACATCGCCCCGTTTGTCCATTATCACAATGAACACTATTCTGTATTAAGAATCCTTCTGTAGGGGACGCCGCCCACGGCGTCCCGCAGATCCCCAAAACCGTGGAGAACAGCGGGCGGCAGATCGCCGCCCCTACCAACAATTGTACATTGTCAATTGTTCATTATTTTAAGTGCCGCGCGAATGAGCACGTCGGCAGACATGGATACGTCCAGCCCGGAGAGGGCGCGGGCGGCTTCGGTGCGGCTGTAGCCCAATGCGCACAGAGCCTCCAGTGCCTCGCTGCCGCCGTCCGCGCTCACGTTTTGGATCGCGCCATAATCCACGCCGTTGCCCAGTTCAAAGTCCATCATTTTCCCCTTGAGCTCCAGCACGATGCGTTGCGCCAGCTTCGCCCCCACGCCTTGCGCGGTCTGGATGGTTTTCGCGTCCGATGAGGCGACACACAGCGCCAGCTTGTCCGGCGAGAGCTCGGACAAAATCGCCATCGCCGCCTTCGCGCCCACGCCCGTCACGTTCAGCAGCAGGCGGAAGGTCTGCTGCTCTATATTCGTGCCAAAGCCGCACAGTTCCAGCGCGTCGTCGCGCACCAGCATATGCGTGAACAGGCTGGCCGTCTGCCCCTCCTCCAAGCGGCTGAGCACGCCGCGCGGGCACAGCAAGCGAAACGCCACGCCGCCGCAATCCACGGCCACACTGAGCGCGTCCAGATGCACAACCTTGCCGGTGATGCTGTAAAACATGTGGTTTCTCCTTTTGCTGTGCCCTACTGGGAAAGTGTCTGCAAGACGGTTTTTAGCTCTGTCAGCTGGTCGCTCCCCGGCAAGAGCCGCAGGGCGATATGCGGTTTGTTCTGCATGTTGAGGGTCACGCGCCCGCCGTAGTGCTGCATGAGTTTTTGGAACGCCGCCGGGTCAAGGTCGTTCAGGTACAGCAGCAGGCGGCCCGCATCGCGGCGGATTTCCGCGATGTGCACCCGCTCCGCCACGGCACGCAGCAGCGCGATCTGCACTAGCCCCAGCGCGGCGGCGGGCGGCTCACCAAAGCGGTCAATCAGCTCGTCCGTCACGTCGTCCGCGTCCGCCTGATTGCGAATTTCCGCAATGCGGCGGTAGATCCCCAACCGTTGGGGGACGGACGAAATGTAGTCGTCGGGGATGTGTGCGTCCACGGGCAGGTCGATGAGGCAGGGCGTGGTGCTGTGCTCATCGGGGGCTTCGCCCTTGAGCTCCAGCACCGCCTCCTCCAAAATCCGCAGGTACATCTCGTAGCCCACGGCCTCCATGTTGCCGCTCTGCTGCGCACCCAACAGGTTGCCCGCCCCGCGCAACTCCAAGTCGCGCATGGCAATCATGAACCCGCTGCCGAACTGGGTATATTCGCGGATGGCGGCCAAGCGGCGCTGGGCAATCTCCGTCATTTCCTTGCCCTTGCGGAAGGTGAGGTACGCGCTGGCTCGCCGGGCAGAGCGCCCCACGCGGCCACGAATTTGGTGCAGTTGCGAGAGGCCGAACCGGTCAGCATCCTCAATAATCAGTGTGTTCACGTTGGGGACGTCCACCCCCGCTTCGATGATGGTGGTGCACACCAGAATATCCAGCGTGCCCTCCAGCAGACCGCGCCAGACCTCCGAGAGCTCCTCCTCGCGCATCTTGCCGTGCCCCACGCCAATGTGCGCTTCGGGTAGCAGTTCCTGCAGCTTTTTGGCCGTGTCGTAGATCGTCTCGACGCGATTGTGCAGGTAATACACCTGCCCGCCGCGCCGGAGTTCCATTTGGATGGCCTGCGCCAGCACACCCCAATTGTGTTCCAGCACGTAGGTCTGCACAGGGTGACGATCCTGCGGCGCTTCCTCCAGCACGGACATATCCCGCACGCCGCTCATGGCCATGTTGAGCGTGCGCGGGATGGGCGTAGCGGTGAGGGTCAGTACGTCCACGCCGGGAAAGCGATTCTTGAGCTTTTCCTTCTGCTCCACGCCAAAGCGTTGCTCCTCGTCCACCACCAATAGCCCCAAATCGTGAAACGCCACGCCGCCGCTGAGGATTCTGTGCGTGCCAATGACCAGCTCAATGTGCCCGCGCCGCAGACCGTCGAGTGTCTTTTTCTGCTCCTTGGCGGGGACAAAGCGCGAGAGCATCCGCACGTCAATGGGGAAGCCCTCAAAGCGTGCCTTCGCGGTTTGGTAGTGCTGCAGCGCAAGGATGGTGGTGGGCACGAGAATGGCGCACTGCTTGCCCTCCGCCGCGCACTTGAACGCCGCGCGTAGCGCCACCTCCGTCTTGCCAAAGCCCACGTCGCCGCAAAGCAGGCGATCCATGGGGTGCGGCTGCTCCATGTCCTCGGTCACCTGCGCGATGCAGCGCAACTGGTCGTTTGTCTCCTCGTAGGGGAAGCGGCGGGCAAAATCCGCCGCCATGTCGTCGTCTTCGGGGAAGGCGTGCCCCGGCGCGGCCGCGCGTTTGGCGTAGAGGGCGATGAGCTCCTTGGCGATGTCCTTCACCGCCGCGCGGGTGCGCGTCTTCGCTTTTTCCCAGTCCATGCCACCCAGACGCGAGAGCTTGACGGGGCGGTCGTCGCTGTGCGGACCGATGTAGCGCGTCACCATGTCCAGTTGCGTCACAGGGACATACAGCACGTCTTTTTTGTCGTACTGAATCTTGATGTAGTCCTTCAGCGCACCGCCGGCCTCCAGCCGCGTCACGCCCACAAAAACGCCGATGCCGTGCGCCGCGTGGACGACGTAGTCTCCCGCGCGGAGCTCCTCAATGCTGGTGAACGCGCCTTGAGGATTGTGTTTAGTTGTTTGGCGGCGGCGCGTGCTACTCTGGGCTTTTTGCGCGGCAGAGAAGAGTGTGAAGCTCGCCTCTGGGTACGCAAACCCTGCCGAAAGTGCTCCGTGGAGCACGCTCACGCTCCCGACGGGGAAGTCCTCTGGCACAGCGCGATAGCGCACGGACGGGACATCCGCCGCGCCCAAATCCGCGTACAGCGCATCGGCGGCCTTGTCCGTCTGCGCCAGCACCACAATGGTCTGCGTGCGCTGCGCCAGCAGGGGACGGATGTCCTCCAGCAGCACCTGCAGCGAGCCGCTCCACGCGGCCGGTTGGTGTGCCTGTAGTGTCACGAGCGCCTGCACGGGCGTATCGAACGAGCCCCGCGCGAAGGTGTCCATATACACCGTGACGCGCTTTTCATATTGCGCCACCACCGCGCTCCACGGCAGGGACTGCTCCAGCAGCAACGCCGCCGCGCGGACTTTTTTGCCGCGCGTTTTCTCCTCCGCCAGACTCTCCGCCACCGTCTGCGCCAAAAGCTCCTGCGCCGCGTGGAAGGATTCCTTGACCGCGTGGGTTTCCAGCACGCAAAGTGGCGCGTGGGGGAGATAGTCAAACAGCGTGGCCGCGCCGCCAGGGGTTTCGGTCGCCGGGGGAATCTCCGCCGCCGCGAGAGCCGCACCCCGCCGCTGGGTTTCGGGGTCAAAAACAGCCAGAGAATCCAACGTATTGCCCCAAAAATCAAGGCGCAGGGGTTGCAGAGAATTTTGGCTGTCGTGTCCCGGTGGGCAGACATCCAAAATGCCGCCGCGCAGACTGAACTGCCCCGCGCCCTCCACCTGTTCGCCGCGCACATAGCCCGCCCGCACCAAGTGTTCCGCCAATTGAGTCAGGTTGTAGTCGCGCCCCACCTGCACGGTCAGGATCTGCCCGCGCAGGACATCGCTGGCCACCGTGGTTTGGGCGGCTGCCTCGGAGGTGGTGACGACGGCGTCGCATTCGCCGCGTAGCAAGGCCGTCAGCGTGCTTAGCCGCGCGTGCTCGTATTCCCGCGAGTGCGCCGCATCTCCCGCCAATGACCATTCCCGCGCTGGATACACCAGCGTGCGGCAACCCATCACGTTCATGTCTGCCGCAACGCGGGCGCAGCTCCCCTCGTCCGGCGTGAGCACAATCACGGGCGCGGCGAGCGCGGCGATGGATGCGCAAACGTGCGCTTTGTGTAACAAATACAGCCCCGTGATTCCCATCTGGAACACAGGGGACTGCGCCCCGCCAGAGCGTCCCAACGCATCGCGCAGGGTGTGTAGCTCTGGCAGGAGATTCATTAGTTTGCTGTATGCGTTGTGCATGGCCTTATTATACCAGAAAAAGGCGCACAAAGCAAATCAGGTAATAGTGAATAGTGAATAGTGAATAGGTATTTGCCTCTGTAGGGGCGACCCTTGTGGTCGCCCTGTGGGGGTGTAGGGGCGGATATCATCCGCCCGCTGGGTTGGCGGCAACCTGGCGCCCCGCTGTAGGGGCGCACGCCCCCGTGCGCCTGCCGCAACGAGGAATGAGGTGTAAGAATTCAGGCACGAGGTCTGTAGGGGCGGCAACCTGCCGCCCGTTGATTTCCACACACCCAGCGGGCGGATGATATCCGCCCCTACAGACCTTATGCTCAGCCCTCATTACTCCAAAAACCCCTTCAGCCGTTTGGAGCGTGTGGGATGGCGCAGTTTGCGCAGCGCTTTCGCCTCAATTTGGCGGATGCGCTCGCGGGTGACGGCGAACTCTAGCCCGACTTCCTCGAGCGTGTGGGGCGTGCCGTCGGTCAGCCCAAAGCGCATGGCCAGCACCTTCGCTTCGCGCGGCGTGAGCGTGTGTAGCACGTCGGCCAGCTGCTCTTTCAGGAGCAGGGCGCTGGCGGAATCGATGGGCGCGGTGGCATCGCTGTCGGGGATGAAGTCACCCAGATGGCTGTCCTCCTCCTCGCCGATGGGGGTCTCCAAGCTCACCGGTTCGAGCGCCACGCGCATGATTTCGCGCACTTTGTCCACGGGCATTTCAATCTCCCGCGCCACTTCCTCCGGGCTGGGGTCGCGGCCGTTGCGGTGCAGCAGGATGGAGTTGGCCTTCTTGATGCGGTTGATGGTCTCCACCATGTGCACGGGAATGCGGATGGTGCGTGCCTGGTCGGCGATGGCGCGGGTGATGGCCTGGCGAATCCACCACGTGGCGTAGGTGGAGAACTTAAAGCCCTTGTCCACGTCGAATTTATCCACCGCTTTGATGAGCCCCATATTGCCCTCTTGGATGAGGTCAAGGAACTGCATTCCGCGCCCCACATAGCGTTTGGCGATGCTCACCACAAGGCGCAAGTTGGCCTCTGCCAGCCGTTTTTTGGCGGATTGATCGTTCTCTTTCAGGCGTTTGGCCAGCTCCAGCTCTTCTTCTTGCAACAACAGCGGAATGCCGCCGATCTCCTTGAGGTACGCCTTGACGGGGTCATCCACCACCACGGCGATTTCCTCCGGGTTGGTGATGCCCTCGCTGCTTTTGCCCTCCGCGCCAAAGTTGATGGCATCGAGCACCAGCGCGTCTGGGTCGTCCACCACGGTGATGCCGCTGACCTCGAACATCTCGTAGAGCTTGTCGAGCAGGTCGATGTCGAAATCGGTCTCCAGCATCACCTCGTCAATCTCAATGGTCGTCAGGTGACCGACCAGCGTGCCCTTCTTGAGCAGCTGTTGCACGGCCAGATTGTCGCCAAAGCCACTGTCCGCCACCTCTTCCAGCAGTGCCGGCACTTCCTCCACCACGGCGGCGATCTCCTCTGGCGAGGGTTCGGGGATGTCCTCCACCGTCAAATCTGGCGGCGCATCGTCGGGCAGGGTGTCCACCGCCAAGGTTTCCAGAATGTCCTCGGTTTCAATCGGGGGTGCAGGTTTCTTTTTGCTAGCCATGATCTATCCTCTTCTTTGTTTTTTGTGTATATCAAACGCATTGCGTGTGATGGCTGGTTATGATTGTAACAGCGCACGAAAATCCTCGTCGGCCAGCTGCGTCAGATCCTCTGGGGGCTTGTCCTGCGCGTGGACGAGGACGTCCAGACAGTCGCGGCATTCCTCTTCGCTGGCGGCCACGTCCTGCACAGAGAGCCGCACCAAAAGCGCGAGCTCCTCGGGCGTAGCGTCCTGACCGAAGTAGGCTGGATCCACCTCCAGCCCCGCCGCGAGCCGCCCGAAGATCTGTTCCGCCGCGTGGCGTAAGTCCGGCGAGGGAAAGCACTGAGCCGTCTGTGCCGACAGCGCGAGCCGCCGAGCGAGCGTGGGTTCGTGCAACAGTGCCGCCAAAAGCGTCTCTTGTGCGCGGACGACCTGCACGGGCACAGTGCCCTCCCGCGCGTAGACGGGTGCGAGGTTGGTGGGGATGAACAGCCGCTCTTTTTTGGCGGCGGACTTCTTTTGTATCTCATATCGCCGCGCCGTTTCGGCCACAATCGCCGCCTTGTCCACGCCCGTGTCTTCCGCCACGCGGGCGGCATAGAGATCCCGCGCCGTTTCGCTCAGGTGCATGGACGCGAGCGTCTGGCAGGCACGCTCCAGGTACTGCCGCTTGCCGTTGTCGGTGGATAAATCAAACTGCGATCGCTCCGCGGAGAGGCGAAACTCGATGTCGTTGGCGGCACTATCCAGCAGGCTTTGGTAGCGCTCGCGCCCGTGACGGCGAATGATTTCGTCGGGATCTTTGCCGTCGGTCTCCTTGTTCCAGCGCAGCACCCGTACCCGCAAACCCGCCGCGTCAAAGATGGGCAGTGCCCGCGAGACCGCCTTTTGTCCGGCCTCGTCCGCGTCGTAGCTGAGCACCACCTCGTCCGCGTATCGCCGCAAGAGCAACGCCTGCTCCTTGGTCGTCGCCGTGCCCAGACACGCCACCGCGTCGGTGAAGCCCGCCTGCTGGAGCGCAATTACGTCCATATAGCCCTCGGCGAGGATCAGGCGTCCGCCATTCTTTTTGGCAAAGTTCAGCGCGTACACACCTTGAGATTTTTTGTACACCGGCGTGTCAGAACTGTTGATGTATTTGGGCTGTTTGTAGGTGGATTGGGGCGCAAATTGTGTGTCACCGAGGGACGGCGGCATGTCTCCAACGGCGTATGGAACGTCTTCCCGCGGGCGTTGCCCGCCGCTGTCGTTCGGCGGTTTTTCGGTAAGGATGCGGCCGCCGAAGGCAATCACGCGCCCGCGTACGTCCAAAATCGGGAACATGACGCGCTCACGAAACGCCGGATACACGCTGCCTTTTTGACTTCTGCGTGCCAGATTGGCGATGACCAAAAGGTTCTCGTCATAGCCCGCCTCGCGCATGTGCCCCATGAAGTCATAGCCCGGCGGCGCCCAGCCCAGCCCAAAGTGCACGATGGTTTCCATGGTCAGTGCGCGGTCGGTCAGGTATTGCATCGCCACCCGCCCGCTGGCGTGGCGCAACTGGAGGTGGAAGTAGCGAGCGGCCTCGCGGTTGGCCTCCAGGATGCGGCGGCGCAGGGTTTCCATTTTTTCGTCTTCTGGCGTACCCAGATCCGGCACGCGCATCCCCGCGCGGTCGGCGAGTTCTTTCACCGCCTCAGAGAAATCTAGGTTCTCCATCTGCTGCAAAAACGTCACCGCGCTGCCGCCCGCGCCGCAACCAAAGCAGTAGTACAGCCCCTTGACGCTGTCCACGTTGAAAGACGGCGTGCGCTCGGCGTGGAACGGACACAAGCCGAGCAGCGCATTCCCGCGCCGCTTGAGCTGGACATACGGCGCAATGACCCCCTCAATGTCCGTGCGGCTGAGGAGCTCTTGAAAAAACGCGTCAGGAATGCGGGGCATGGTCACACCTCCTTTTTTAGTGAATAGTGAATAGTGAATAAGTTTTTTGTAGGGGCGATTGGCAATCGCCTGCTGGGGGAATGTGTAGGGGCGACCCTTGTGGTCGCCCGGCTGGGGTGAACGCAGTGTTGAGCGGATATCAGCAGACGCTGGGTGCGCACCCCTACGGGTGGATAGAGATGCCTTCAGTGTATAGTGCCCACCACCTATTCACTATTCACTATTACCTATTCACTAAAATACTCCCCAGTCTTTGGGGACAAACAGGTCATTGAAAAGCGTGACGGCGTAGCGGTCGGTCATGCCGGCGATGTAGTCGCACACGGCGCGCTGTGTGCCTTCCGTCTCGGCAATGCGTATGTAGCCGCTGGGCAGGAGGTCGGGGTATTCACAGAAATATGTCCATAATCGTTGCAAAAGCGCCACAGCTTTGCCCTCTTCGCTCTTGCAGACGGGGTTGGTGTACACGTGGCTGAACATGAACGCGTGCAGTTCTTCAAACGGCGCTTGGATGCCCGGCGCAAGGGCGATGTCGGCGACGCTACTCTGAATGCACGAGCGCACCAACGTGTTGATCCGCACGGATTTTGTGCGCCCCAGCGCGTCGCGCAAGGCTTTGGGGATGTCCTCCTCCGTGAGCACGCCCGCGATGATGGCATCTTCGATGTCGTGATTGATGTAGGCGATTTTGTCGGATAAGCGCACGATGCGTCCCTCCAGCGTGGAGGCCTGCGCACCGTGGGTGTGCCGCACAATGCCCTCAAGCGTTTCGCGCGTGAGGTTCAGCCCCGCGCCGTCCTTTTCCAGCACTTCGCATACGCGGCGCGACTGTTCGTAGTGCCGAAACCCGCCGGGCATCACTTCGCCCAAGGCGCGTTCGCCCGCGTGCCCAAAGGGCGTGTGCCCCAAATCGTGCCCCAAAGCAATGGCCTCGGTGAGGTTTTCGTTTAGGAGCAATGCTCCCGCGATGGTGCGGGCAATCTGGCTGACCTCCAGCGTGTGGGTCAGGCGGGTGCGGTAGTGGTCGCCCCGTGGACTGAGGAACACCTGGGTTTTGTGCTTAAGGCGGCGGAAGGCCTCGCAGTGGATGATGCGGTCGCGGTCGCGCTGAAACGCCGTGCGCACAGCGCAAGGCGTCTCGTCACGGGCGCGGGTGGCTGCGTCCGAAAACGCCGTGCGGGGCGAGAGCGTTGCCCGCTCGCGCTGCTCAGCCGCTTCACGCAATGTCATAATGCCAACTTTCTATCTAGATGCTAGATTTCAGAGACTAGAGGCTAGATTTGCCTCTAGTTATATATACGCGAAAAAGGGCGATTTCCCTTTTTCTAGATGCTAGATGCTAGATGTTAGAGACTAGAGACTAGATTTCTGGCACTACACGTAGTTTTCTTCTTTTGCATACGTGGTGACGCGACATCTAGACCTGTAGGGGCGACCCTTGTGGTCGCCCGGTGGGTGTGGTTGCCATTGGTCAGGGCAGGCACACAGGTCGCCCTGACGTGTTCGACTGTCGGTCGGGGCGACCATACCCACAGGACACAGGCAAGGGTCGCCCCTACACGCCTCGCGCCTAGGTGCGGCGGGCGGATGATATCCGCCCCTACGGGTCTAGATTGTATATATCGTCCACGCGCCGTTCCAGCGCGGCAGTGGTTTGCGCTGTAGTGTCCAGCCGCCGCAATTGTGCGCCGCGCTGCACGATGGGCAGGCGTGCGCTGTGTTTGGCGGCACGCAAAATCTCTGCCGCGCCCGCGCCCATGGCCAATACGCGAATGTACGGCGGCACGGGGGCACAGTCGCTCTTGCCGATGCCCAAAAGCGCGTGTAGCGCCGTGCGGCGCAAGCTGGCGTGGGTGTAGCGGCGGGTCTTCACCAGCGCGATGAGTTCGTCCAGCGACCCTGCCGTCCGCGCCGCTTTGTAGAGCCGGTTCTCCAGCCCCTCGCGCACCTCCGGCAAGTCGGCGAACTGCTCTGTGCGCATACTTTTTAGCCGCGCCAAAATCGCCGTTTCCAAGCGCTCCCCGCGCACGGGCGCACGCCCCGCCGCGATTTCCGCGCGAACAACCACCTGTGTCGCCTCCGGCAAGAGGGGCAACACATCTGCGCCATCGTGCCACGCGC
The DNA here is from genome assembly GCA_031261445.1 of Oscillospiraceae bacterium. Lineage (GTDB taxonomy): Bacteria > Bacillota > Clostridia > Oscillospirales > Acutalibacteraceae > WRKY01. The sequence continues at coordinate 36,646 of JAISJQ010000048.1, forward strand.
GGCGCAGATCCGCCGCGCGTGTGCCCGAACCCGTGATGCGCTGGACGGCCATGGGGCGCATCGTGCTGTGTAGCTCCGCCAGCGCGGCGCAGTATTCCACACCCAGCGTGTCGTTGGGCGTGCGCAAAATGTCGCCGAGATCGGCGTATTCCGTGTGCAGAGCAAGTTCAGCCGCCGCCGCAAAGCTCAGCCCCTGCCGCAACTGTGCATGGAGCAAGGCTTGCGTTTCGGGCAAGCTTAGCGCACGGGCGGTATTCTGTATGGCCGACACGTTGCCGCATTCGCTGCCGAACGAGAGCGTGTCCACACAACCCAGCGCGTCCAGCAGAAAAACACTGCCGTAGGCAAAACGCCGCGCGGGGGAGAGGGCGAACGTCACGGGCAATTCCAGCACCAAATCCGCGCCAGCGGCAATCGCCGCCGCCGCACGCGCTTCTTTGCGCACGATGGCCGCCGCGCCGCGTTGCACAAAATTGCCGCTGAGCACGCACACAATGTGCGTCGCCCCCGCCGCGCGGGTTTGCGCCAAAAGAAACGCGTGTCCCTGGTGAAAGAGATTGTATTCCGCAACGATGCCCGCGACGCGCATGTCAGCCCAGCACCGCGCTGGCGGCGAGAAGCATTTTGTCCGCGTTGGACGCGTTGCCCGTATATTTCATCGTCAGCACCACAGGCCCTTTGCGTGCCGCCAGAAAGAGATCGCCTTCGGCGGTCGTGAAAAGCCGCACTTGCCGCGCGTCCGCGTCGCGATTGGTGGCGAACATGGTTTCCCAGCCAGCGGCGGGCAACGACACTTCGTCAAACAAACGCTCGGCCAGCGCGTTGTTGACGCACTGATAGGCCTTGTTCTCTAGCACCGGGCGATACGTTTGCGCCAGATTTTCGCCCACCTGCCGCGAGGCCACCGAACGCGCCAGCAAGCTCCATTTTTGCGCCAGAAAGTTGTTGCCGTCATAGTCCACGCCATAGTCCTGCTGGACGACCCGGTGCATCACGGCGCTGTCGATGCTCTCTAGCCAGGGCAATGCTGCGTGCGTATCGCTGGGGTTGGGCAGTAGCGTCACCGTTTTTGCGGACGCGGCCTGTCCAATCAGCGACCCTGTGAGCAAAACAAAAAGCCCCGCGCATACGGCCGCCCCGGTCAGCGAAAAGCGGCGTGCGCTCTGCCAATTGGGCAGTGCGTGCTCCTGCCGCGTCTTATATAGATAGCGAATGCGGCGCAAGCGCCTTGCCTCCAGCCAATAAAACAGCGCACACGCGAGCAGGAGCGCCGCCGTGAGAAAATACCCCCAGCCGCCCGTGACCATGGTCTCCCAGCTGAAGGTCACCACGCCAAAAATCAGCGGCAACAGCGCCAGCAGACACAGCAGGCCGCCCAAGAGGCGCACATGATCCAGCTGGTGGCGCAAGGATTCAAAGCGTTGCCGGGGATCGATCGCAAATTCGGTCACCTCGTCGCCCTCGGCCTTGTAGACAAACAAGTCGTCATGGCGGCAAACAAAATTCCACCCGTCATGCGCCGGGGGCACAGCGACAAGCTTTTTTTCCGTTTTGCACACATCAATGCGGTACTGAATCTTGCGCGGCCCTCTCTGGGCAAAGCGAGAGCCCCACACACCCCACGAAAGCAGCTGATCGCCCGCGTGCGCCATGTCGGTGAACCACGCCTCGTAACGCGCCAGCTCTGCAGAGCAGCCAATGTTGGGTCGGAAAACCACGCGTCCCTCACGAGTCTGAGAGGCTCCTGTATTCATAAATGTGTTCCCTCACGGTGCTTTTTCTTATGATGCGTTTATAGTATAGAGTATTTTGCCCAGTTCGTCAAGCAATAAAGGGTTTGTTTTGCAGCAATGCGCGAACTTTCACGAAATTGTCACACAAAATCCCCCTCCTCCACCGGGGAAGAGGGGGACTTTCGGCTCGCTTAGCCGTTGATCGCGGCGGCTTGTCCGTCCAAAATCGTGAAGATGATGGCGAGGAACTTCTCAAGGATGTTGGTGACATCGCTCGATTGCCCATCAACAAGGCTGTTGAAGACCGCTGTGATGACGTCTTTGATGTTCGCAAGAATGTCCATGGTGTGCTCCTTTCTGTAAGGTGGTGTGACTACTATTGGCCGGGCACGGGGATTCCGCCAAAGTACTGTAGGAGGATTGCGCCGATCTTTTCGATGAAGGCGTCTAAGCCGCCGATGCTACGAAGGTCACCCGAAAAGATCTCTGAGAAGTTTTCGAAGAGCTCCGTAATGGCGGCAATGAGATTTTGCATGTCCCTGCTCCTTTCTGGTGAGAATCTGCGTTTATCATATCATATTTAAGCGAGTTTGTCAAGTTCAGATGACAGAAATCAGATGACAGAGGGCAGAGAGGCGGGAGGGATGAGGATACAGGCGTGAGGGTTGTATCCTCATCCCTCTGTACCTCCCTGTAGGGGACACCGCCCTCGGCATCCCGCTGGTATGTTGTAGGGGCGCGCGCCCCTGCGCGCCCGCTGTCTTATAGAATGGCCTTGCTTCCAGCAAAACGACATTTATAGGTCGGATATTTCATCATAGCTTTGTGAGAATCAGCGGGCGCACGGGGGCGTGCGCCCCTACATCTGGGCGGCAACATTCAAATATCAGAGGACAAATGTCAAGACACAATTCTGCCCTCTGCTAAGCATAACACGTGCGGCCAATGATGATCTTCTTGAGCTCATCGCTCAGTTCCTGGAAGTACGCGCAGTAGCCGGCCACGCGCACCATCAGGTACTTGTGCTTTTCTGGGTGGTCGTAGGCATCCTGCAACAGCTCGCGGCTGACCACGTTGGGCTGGAACTGCATCCCGCCATGGGTGAGGAACGTGCGGAAAATCTCGGCGAGATTCTTCACGCCGCTTTGCCCCGGGAAGAGCGCGGCATCGATGGTGAACGTGACGGTCGAGCCGTTGACGGCGTGGCGGGCAAAGTCCACCAAACTCACGTCATTGAGCGCGGAGAGCAGGTCGTCTTGTACCGCGCCGTGGGCGGGCGCAACGGAGTTGGCCAGCGAAACGCCCTTGCGGTGACCGCTGGGCAGTGCGCCGGAATACTTGCCATAGCGGTCGCTGGTGTTGAGGGCATAGTACCCGGCGGTGTATGCGCCAGAGCGCGGGTCGGCGAAATCTTCCGTGGCGTTGGTCTGGGGGCGACCGCCGCTGCGCACGGCATAGGGGCACTGCGCCAGCGCTCTGTTGTAGATATCCATGACCTTGTTGACCCAAAACGCCGTCTCTTCCGTGGTGTTGTCGCCAAACTTGGGACAGGCCAGCGTGTCCGCCAGAATCTGTTGATATTCTTCGCCCACATAGTCCGCGTCAATGGCGGCCAGCAGCTCGCGCAGGGTATACTTGCCCTGCTTGAAGACCAGTTCGTTGATGGCCACCAAACTGTCGGCGGTGTCGGTGATGCCCACCGCCTGAATGCCGGCGGTCTTGTAGTCCGTGCCGCCCTCGTAGGCATCCTTGCCTGTGCGGATGCAGCCCTCGTAGAGGCTGGAGGCCAGCGGCGTGGTGAGCGTTTCGCTCAGCTGTTGCTCCACCACCTGTTGGTCGTGCAGGATGGAACGTGCCAAAAAGTTCAGGCGCTCTTGGTAGCGCTCCAGCAGTTCGTCCATGCTCTGCGGTGGGTTCTCCACGCTGTAGTAGCCGCGCTTGATGTCCCGCTGGCGGATTTTCTCGCGGCGTTTGGCGCGGATACGCGCGTGGCGCGGCGTGGCCTTGGGGAAGGCGTAATCGGTGATGCGGGTGATGAACTTTTCCACCTGCTCTGGGAAGGCGTAGTTCCACAGGTCGTTTTCCGTCCCGCGCATGGCCTGCACCAGCGGCAGGGTGACGTTCATGTTGCAGCAGTCGGTGTTGCCAAAGTGGTCGGGGCTGCAAATGGGCTCAACGCAACCGACAATGGAGTAGTTGCGGCAGTTCTCCTCGCTCTCGCGGTAGTGCGTGGCCAGCGTCTTCAGGTACGCTTCATCGCTGAAGAGCTCGGGCATGGGGCAACCGCCGATGTAGAGTTGCGCCAGGCGGTTGAGGTACTTTTGTGGGCTGTCCTTGTGGATGCGGGCGCACATGTTGATGGCCAGCGGCAGCAGCTCGCAGATGTCGCAGAGCATGTAGGTGACGGGGTTCGTGCCGTCTGTGCCGTCGGGCTTCAGGCCGCCGAAGGTCACAGCTTGGTCGGTGGAGAGGGTCTCGAACAGCTTGCTGATGTTCAGCAGTCCGTCCCCGTCGTTGACGAGAATGCACTCGTCCATTTTCAGCACAAAGAGGCTCAGCAACTCTTTCGCTTCGTCGTAAGTGATGCGCCCCGCGGCCAGATCGCGTTCGTAGTAGGGCTGCAAAATCTGATCCAGTCGCCCCAGCGACACGGCGTTTTCGTAGGCCTCCGTGCACAGGGCGATCATCAGGAAGGTCATGGCCTGCAAGGCCTCGCGGAACGTGCGCGCGGGGTGTTTGGGCACTTGCGCACACACGGCCGCCATGTCCAGTAGCTCCTGCCGCCGCCCTGCATCGCCCTCTGTGGCGGCCATATCGTTCAGCATATCCACGTAGCGCAGACCGAAGATCTCCAGCGCGTCCAAGCCCTCCAACGCGCCGCGGTAGAAGTCTTGATTGTTTTCTGGGTGGGCGGCCATGGCGGCGCGGATTTCTTCTTTCAGCCCCGCCGTGCCGTTCTCCAGCAGGCGGTCAAAGTTGACGATGAAGTGCGCGATGGCCGCAAAGTTGTTGTTAAAGCCCACCGTCTGCTCGGCCACGGAGGAGAAGGTCTGCACCATTTGCTTCGCACCATTGCGTAGGGCGTAGCGTCCGATGATGCAACGAGGCAGCCAGTAGGGGAACACCTTGGTGTAGAACTTGCGGCGTTCCGCTTTGGTGCTGGCGAAGGGCACGGGCGTTTGCCGCGCGGCTTTATAAAGGAAGGTGATGTACAGCGGGCCGTACTGCTCCTCCCAAATTTGCCCGGCAACGCGCTTGGCGGTGAAGTTGCCCACCAGTAGCTCGCCCGGATAGACGTTCAGCGTGCGGTGTTCCAGCACGTATTTCAGCCGCTCAGCGCGGTGAATGTGCACGGGCTTTTTGAAGCCCTTGAATTTTTTGTAGTACTCCGTCTTGAGCAGCGCGGTCTCAAAGCAGATTTCGCGCGGCGCTTCCCAGAGCTCCTGCCGAATCTTGTTGACGCGCTCGGTGAACGTGGCGTGGTAGGGTTTCGGTTGCAGGCTGTCGCTCCAGACTTCCAACCCGCTCTCGCGGAAGGTCTTCGCCGCCGCTTTGAGCGCAGTGAGCGCGTCCGTTTGCGCGATGCCCAGTTGCGGCACATCCAGCCCCAACCGCTCTGCCTTGTCCTCGTAGAACTTCCAGTATTGCAGCAGTTCCAGGTCGTCAAAGCCCAGGCTCTTTATGTATTCCGCCGCATTTTGGATTTGCGCGGGCGCATCGTTGTAGCCCGGCACAATCACCATGCGAAAGCGCACTTTGGGCTCGTGGGCGCTGGCCAGCAGCTTTGCCACGTTCTCGCGGATGCGCTCGTCGCTCTGCCCGGTGAGCTTTTCGTGCTCGGCGCTATCGCCCACCACCTTGAAGTCCACTAGGAACGTGTCAATGTAGGGAATCAGCGGCTCGATTTTGCTCCACGGCACGAACAGCGTCGTCTCCACGTTTACGGGGATGCCCGCGTCCGAAAGTAGGCGCAAGAGCGCCAACAGTGTGTCGGTGTTTTGTAGCAGGGGCTCGCCGCCCGAAAGCGTCACGCCGCCGGCGGTGGCTTTGTAGTACGCGTGGTCTTTGCGCAGGACATCGACCAACTGCGCGGGGGTGAGGGTTAGGTCGCCGTCTCGCGGCTCAGTGGTCAGGTTTTCGGGGTTCTGACACCACAGGCAACGCAGGCCGCAGCCCTTAAAGAACACAGTGGAGCGCAGCCCCGTGCCGTCATGGACACAGGTGCGCTGGATTTTAGCGACAGTGAGCGTATGCGTTTGCTTGTCAGCCACGCCCAAAGCCGTGCCGACGAATCTGCTGGTTGCCATTGGATACACCTCTAGAAATTGAGAATTTAGTATGCTAATATTATACAGCATTATGATGAAAAATGCAAGATAATTCTTGCCGATTTGTGAATTCTAACAAATTTTGTGGTATTAGGCACAATATATGCTCGTCTTTTAGTGAAATAAACCAAACATTCACCGAGGCGGGAGGAATGAGGATACAGGAATGAGGGGGCGGGGAGGGGTGAGGGTTCAGGATACAGGAGGTAGGGGGTTGTAGGGGCGACCCTTGTGGTCGCCCGTTACACAGAGGTGTAGGGGCGGATATCATCCGCCCGTGTTCCTCATTGTAGGGGCGCACGCCCCTGTGCGCCCGCTGTGCAATCGTGTAGATGTAGGGGATGCCCCCTTGGGCGTCCCGTTGGTTAGACAAACACCGTTATAAACCACGGGACGCCGAGGGCGGCGTCCCCTACGGAGGCGTGAGAAATGAGGATGCAGGAGGGAGGGGGTCGTAGGGGCGAGCTGCGCTCGCCCGCTGTTGAAGGGAGGGATCGGTAGGGGCGGCAACCTGCCGCCCATCAATCCCACAAAACGCTACCTCCTCCAGCGGGCGACCACAAGGGTCGCCCCTACAGGCAATTGTTCATTGTCAATTGTTCATTGAATGCCCCCAAATATAAAATTAATCACCAATCCAAAAAACGCTTGACAATCTCCGACAAACATGCTATACTATGGTTGTTAGCGATGACTAACAACGAACAAAGGGGAATACATATGAACACACTCAACCACATTCGACCGGGCAAAAGCGTCTTTATTGAACACGTGGGCGGCGAGGGCGCACTCAAACGCCGCCTGATGGAAATGGGCTTGACCCGCGGCACGCGCGTCACCGTGCGCAAAGTCGCGCCGTTGGGCGACCCCATTGAGGTGAACGTGCGCTCGTATTCGCTCTCCCTGCGCAAGGCCGACGCCGCGCTTGTGCGCGTCAGCGCAGAGGGCAGATGAAACCAAACGTAGGGGCGGATATCATTCGCCCGCGATGACAAGAGGAGAGAACCCCGTGGGCATGTGCCCGCGTGTTAGCCTAGACTAACAAAATGTCAAAAAATATCATCAATGGAGAGTTACATGCCCATCAAAATCGCTTTGGCCGGCAACCCCAATTGCGGCAAAACCACTTTGTTCAATGCCCTGACCGGTGCCAACCAGTTCGTCGGCAACTGGCCGGGTGTCACCGTGGAAAAGAAAGAGGGCCATCTGCGCGGCCGCAAGGATGTCACCCTCACCGACCTGCCGGGGATTTACTCCCTCTCGCCCTACAGCCCCGAAGAGCGCATCGCGCGGCAATACCTGCTCGATGCCAAGCCTGATGCCGTGCTCAACCTCATTGACGGCACCGCGCTGGAACGCTCGCTCTTCCTGACGACACAACTGCTGGAACTGGGTGTGCCCGTGGTCTGCGTGGTCAACATGATTGACGAAGTGCGCCGGCAGGGCATCAAGATAAACACCGACAAGCTCAGCGAAGCGTTGGGCGTGCCAGTGCTGGAAATCTCCGCGCTCAAAGAGACAGGCCTAGCCGAAGCGGTGGCGGACGTGATTGAAGTCGCCAAAACGGGCACGCCCGCCCGGCCGCGCCACCTGTTCGGCGGCTGTGTGGAGCACTACTTAGCGCACATTGAGGAGTACGCCCTGCACGACATGCCCGTGCACCTGCAACGCTGGTACGCCGTCAAGCTCTTTGAGCGCGACGAGGTTGTGGCGCAAAAACTGGGTCTAACACAGACGCAACGCGCCCACATCGAGCAGGATATCCTGCACTGCGAAGAGGAGATGCGCGACGATTCGGTCAGCCTCGTTATCCATGACCGCTATGCCTACATCGACAAGATCACGCCGCCGGTGCTGCGCTTTTCCCGCCAGCCGGGCAGCTTGAGCCTGTCGGACAAGGTGGATCTGGTCATCACCAACCGCATCCTTGCCCTGCCGATTTTCGCGCTGATCATGGGCTTTGTGTACTTCATCTCCGTATCCTCTCTGGGCGGCACGCTCACCGACTGGTTCAACGAGGGTGTCTTTGGTGAGGGCTGGACGCTCTTCAATTGGGATGTCCCCAGCGTCCCCGCGCTCATTGGCAGTCTGCTGGAAACACTCAATGTGCAGGAGTGGCTACAGTCGTTGGTGCTCGACGGCATCGTCGCGGGTGTCGGCGCGGTGCTGGGTTTCCTGCCGCAAATGATCATCCTCTTCTTCTGCCTAGCGTTCCTAGAGGCTTGCGGCTACATGTCGCGCATCGCGTTCATTCTCGATAAGCTCTTCCGCCGCTTTGGACTCTCCGGCAAGTCGTTCATCCCCATCCTCATCGGCACAGGCTGCGGCGTGCCGGGCATCATGGCCAGCCGCACCGTGGAAAACGAGGCCGACCGCCGCATGACCATCATGACCACCACCTTCATTCCCTGCAGTGCCAAACTGCCCGTGATTGCGTTGATTGCCGCCGCGTTCTTTGGTGGCGCATGGTGGGTGGCGGCCAGTTGCTACTTCATCGGTGTGGCGGCGATTTTGCTCTCTGGCATCCTGCTGAAGAAAACGAAACCCTTCCAAGGCAAGTCCGCGCCCTTCGTGCTGGAACTGCCCGCCTATCACTGGCCCACAGGGCGCAATTTGGCGCGTTCCGTCTGGGAGCGCGGTAGCTCGTTCGTCAAGAAAGCGGGCTCAATCATCCTGCTGGCCAGCGTGTTCATCTGGTTCACCTCTGCGTTCGGTTGGGTTGACGGCCACTTCGGCATGGTGGAGGACATGGGCGAGAGCCTGCTCGCGCTTATCGGGCGCGGTCTGTCGTGGCTCTTCGTGCCGCTGGGCTGGGGTGATTGGCAAGCGACCGTGGCGACCGTCACGGGCATCGTCGCCAAAGAAAACGTGGTGAGCACCATGGGCGTGCTGTTCCATTCCGAGGAAGGCGCGGCGCTAGAGACCGCCCTGAGCGCGATCTACACCCCCTTGGCCGCCTACTCTCTGCTGCTGTTTAACCTGCTGTGCGCCCCCTGTTTTGCGGCCATCGGCGCGATGCGGCGCGAGATGAACAGCCCCCGCTGGTTCCTATTTGCGCTGGGATATCAGTGCGGCCTAGCGTATCTGGTGGCGCTGTGGGCGTACCAGTTTGGCTCTGCGCTCATGGGCAACCCGTCCATCCCGGGCTTTGCCCTAGCGGCGGTGACCTTTGCGGCGTTTGTGTACATGCTCGTGCGCAAGCCCGCGCCGCAACCCCTGCGCCAAAAAGCTTGACGAGCACGCGCTTTTGGCGTATACTATACACACAAATACACGCGAGAGGTAAGAGCCATGCCTGTTCTGTCACAGTTTTTCGGGATTGCAATCTATCTTTACAATGAGGACACAGAAAAACACCACGCGCCGCATATCCATGCCTTCTATGCCGAGAACGAAGCGTCATTTGATTTGCGTGGCAAAAAGCTCGCCGGAACGTTTCCGCGCAAGCAAACCAAAATTCTGCAAGCTTGGATTCTCATTCACGAGGAAGAGCTGGCGGCCGCATGGCGCATCTACCAAAAGTCTGGCGAAATCATCAAGATTGAGGGTCTGCGCTGATGGCTATTTCCCTAAAACGTCCTCGCTGTGTAGCCGTTCAGGCGCGGGAAAACTACCACCTTCTCGTCACGTTCAATAACGGCGAAAAGCGGCTCTACGATGCCCACTGGTTGCTGGAACGCCCCGGCCATGCGGAGCTGAAAAATCCAGCCGTTTTCGCGGAGGTTAAGCCCGCTGGCTACAGCATTGCGTGGCTACACGGGCAGGACGTCAGCCCCGTGGAGCTCTACGACCGCAGCATTCCCTACACTGAAACGGAGGCCCAAAATGACTGATTTTCTACAAAACTATGGCGGCACCCTGCTCATTGGCGCAGTGGTGGCGGCGGCAATTGCGCTGGTGATTGTGCGCCTCATCCGCCAAAAGAAACGCACAGGCTCTGCCACCTGCGACTGCGGCAGTTGCGGCGAAACCAACTGCCCAATGAGGCTTGAGGATTGAGGATACAGGCATGAGGGGCATTGAGGCTTGAGGCGTGAGGATACAGGCATGAGGGGGCGCACGAAACGTTTCGTGCGCTCCCTCTATAATCTATCATTGTTGGGGCGTGCGCAGCTCGCCCCTACAACAACTGTTCATTGTTCATTGTAAATTGTTCATTGGCATATTTGCGCCGCGGTTGGCGTACACTGCACAAAGCCCGTCCAAAGGGAGTGCACGCCATGAAGTTCCGCTCGCTGTTTATTTTGCTGTTGATCTTGACGTTTATTTTAACGCCCCTAGCCGCACTGCGCTTTGCGCCCGTGGACGTGGAGGCGAATCAACCCGACACCACAACAACCGCGCCCAGCAAAGTCAGTCCCACCTCCACCGCCACAGCACCCAAAGCCGAGACCGTGACCAGCACCAAAGATTTCACCGTGCGTCTGCTGCGCAGTGTCAGCGGCAAGACGGAAGAGCTCCCGCTGGAGGACTACGTCCTCGGTGCACTGGCCGCCGAAATGCCCGCCAGCAACGAGCCCGAAGCCCTCGCGGCGCAGGCGGTGGCCGTGCGCACCAACGCGCTTTATGCCCGCAACCACCCCGATGCCACGCTGGCGGGTGCTGACCTTGCGGACACGGCGGGGACGCATCAAGGCTATGCGGACAAAACGCAGCGACAGGCGCAATGGGGCAAGGATGCCGACATCTACGAAGAGAAATTGACGAAAGTGGTGGCGGACACAGCGGGAAAAATCGTGCTCTACAAAGACAAACCCGCCTTCGCAGCGTTCCATGCGCTCTCCTGCGGCATGACGGAAAGCGCCGCCAACGTGTGGGGCAACGACCTGCCCTACCTGCGCCCAGTCAACAGCGCAGGCGACACACTCAGCCCGAACTACGCCAAGACAATCATAGTGCCCATCGCAGATTTTTTGGAGAAAGTAGCGCAACTGGGTGGTGACAAAAACGCCAAAGAGCTCGTCGGCAAGGCGACGCTCACCGCCAGCGGCACGGTGGCGGGGTTGAAACTGGGCGGCAAAGAGCTTAAGGGCACGGAAATCCGCACGGCCTTCGCCCTGCCCAGCGCCGCGTTTGATTTGACGCTTACCCAGACCGAGGCCAGCTTTGCCTGTCGTGGTTACGGGCACGGCGTAGGGCTCAGCCAGTTCGGTGCACAGACCATGGCGGCGCAAGGCAGCAATTGGCGCGAAATTTTGGCGCACTATTACCCCGGCACAACGATTTAGGTAATAACGAATAGTGAATAGTGAATAGGTATTGGGCTTTGCCGTGGCAAAGGCTACTTGTCTGTGGTAGGGGCACGTCATGACGTGCCCCTTGTGGAGGGGGCAGGTGTTAGAAGACAGAAGTACAGAATTGCGTCCCCAAAACTCTTTCCTCTGATTTCTGCTTTTTGAAAAAGTAGGGGCGACCGTCCCCGGTCGCCCGCTGTGTGGTAGGGATAGGCAATCGCCCGTTGGGGAAAATCTGTAGGGGCGGATATCATCCGCCCGTGGTTGCCAGATACCCCCATTGTAGGGGCGACCCTTGTGGTCGCCCGTGCCGAGAGGGCAGGTCTCAGAAGACAGAGGACAGAAGACAGAATTGCGTCCCCAAAACCTCTCCTCTGTCCTCTGACTTCTTCCCTCTGAAAAAGTAGGGGCGGATATCATCCGCCCATGGTTGCCCGTTGCCCCTAGATGTGCGGCGTGTAGGGGCGACCCTTGTGGTCGCCCGCTGATTCGCACAAACACAGTGGGCGGCAAATTGCCGCCCCTACGCATGAGTGAGAGGGCAGATATCAGAAGACAGAAGACAAAATTGCGCCCCAAAACACCTATTCACGATTCACTATGACCTATTACTGGATTTTTGCTTGAACATTCATGCAAAATCTGGTATACTATAGAAAACCAACAGGGGAGGGGAGAGCCATGGGGCAACATACGCCCACCATCGACAACCGCAAAGCCTACCATGAGTTCTTCGTTCTCGAAAAAATTGAGTGCGGCATTGAACTACGTGGCACGGAAGTCAAGTCCCTCCGCGCGGGCAAAGCCAACCTAAAAGACGCCTGGTGTAGCATCGACCGCGAAGTGTACGTCAAAGGGATGCATATCAGTCCATACGAGCAGGGCAACCGCTTCAATACCGACCCCCTGCGTCCGCGCCGCCTGCTCCTGCACAAAACCCAGATCCGCCGCCTTGCGCTGGAAATCAAACGCCAAGGCCTCACGCTCATTCCCCTCAAGCTCTACTTTACTAAAGGTAAGGCGAAGCTGGAGATTGGGCTATGTAAAGGTAAGAAGCTCCACGACAAACGCGCCGTGGCCGCCGAGAAAGACAGCCAGCGCACGATCGATCGCTCCATCAAAGCCGCGCGGGATTGACATTTTTCGCGCAGTGTTGTATACTGTGCACTGGAATCAAGGACAAGCATTTCAAGTCAAGGGAGGAATCGCCATGCCCACCGCCGTTGCCGAAGAACAGGTCACATTAACGCCGCCGCCAAGTCTAGAAATCGCGCCCGCAAAAAACCACGCCGTCCTCTACAGCGTCCTGAGCTACATAGGCCCACTGTGGCTCATCGGTCTCTTTGCAGAGCCGGAAAAACACAGGCGATCCGTGCGCTTCCACGTCGGGCAAGGCATTATGCTCACCATCGCGCAAGCGCTGGTGTGGTTGGTCGTTGGGCTGGGCGGCGGACTGCTCGGACGCGCCATTGGTGCGCTCACGGGTGTGAGTTTTGCCGACGGCTTCGCCGCCAATCCCGCCGACTTCCTCTTCGCGCCCATCTATGCCGTAGTGCTCATGCTCGTCTTTTCTGTGCTGGAGATTATCCTCGCGGTGCACCATATCCAAGGCATCGTCCACGCCGCCAAGGGCATCGAAAAGCCGCTGGGCATCGTGGGCAAACGGGCGTTTTATAAGTAATGTGACCCGGAGTTGATCGTCATTTCCCTGAAAGAGAACCCAAAATCCCGGGCCACGCTCGCCGCTTGTGCGCTGTTTTTAACGGCGCTCATCTGGGGCTTCGCCTTTGTGGCGCAACGGCAAGGCACGGCCACCATGGGGGCACTCACCTTCAACGGCGTGCGTTTTGTTTTGGGTACGCTCGCGCTCGTGCCGGTGCTGCTCATCTTTGAGCGCGGCAAGTCCGACCCCACAGAGCGCCGCAACACCATCATCGCGGGGCTCGTGGGCGGCACGGTGCTGTGTCTGGCCTCGAACCTGCAACAGTTCGGCATCGACTGGACGCAGTCCGCCGCGCGTTCGGGCTTCATCACAGGCTTGTATATGATCGGCGTGCCCATCGCCGGGATGTTCTTTAAGCGCAAGACCACCGTGTTCACGTGGATTGGTGCGCTCTGCGCGGTCGGCGGTCTGTATCTGCTGAGCGTCGGCAAGGGCGGCGCGCAGTCCCTGCGCGGCGACCTCGCGCTCTATACTGGCACGGTTTTCTGGACGGCGCACATCCTGCTGGTGGATCACTTTGCCCCCAAGACGCGCCCCCTGCACTTCTCCCTAGCGCAGTTTATCGTCTGCGCGGTGGAGAGCTTGGCGGTCGCCGCGTTGACGGAAGACATCACGGTAGAGGGCATCCTAGGCGGCGTGCAACCCCTGCTCTACTGCGGCCTGCTGAGCGTGGGCGTGGCCTATACCCTGCAAATCGTTGGCCAGCGGCACGTTGAACCCGCCCGTGCGTCGGTGATTTTCTCCATGGAGACCGTGTTTTCCGCGCTGGGCGAGATGCTCCTCCTGCACCAATTCCTCCAACCGCTGGGCTACGGAGGCTGTGCGCTGATTTTTGCGGGCATCCTGCTTGCGCAAATTCGTCCCAAAAGCAAAAAACTTGCCGATTTATCCCAAAACACCCCCAAAAACACTTGACACGGGGATGATTTTGGTGTATAATATTCAAGTTGTGTTCTGAAAACGCGCAACAAGGCGTTGACGCAGGAGATGGCCGCATCGGTTTCGCAGCCGACATGTGGGGAACTTCTGCCGAGCAATGTCCGATCCAAAGAATCCGGGCGCACCACGGCGACACACACGGCACATGCGAGAAGCGTGGGCGGCATCTAAAGGATGCAGAGTGTGAGAGCGTGGTCACATGCGAAGCGCGACCGGGGGAGTAGTCCGGCCTTTTTTACGGAAACAAGGCAGAACGCCCGGCACGGTTGCGAAAAAGCACCGCCCCTCACAAAACAGGAGGCAACCACCATGGCAGCAAAAGTACGCATTCGCCTTAAGGGCTATGACCACAACCTCGTCGACAAAGCCGCAGAGCAAATCGTGGAAGTGGCCAAGCGCAACAACACCCAAATCTCCGGACCCATCCCCCTGCCCACCGACAAAGAAATCATCACCGTCCTGCGTGCCGTGCACAAATATAAAGACGCGCGTGAGCAGTTCGAACAACGCACCCACAAACGCCTCATCGATGTGCTCGCCCCGTCCGCCAAAACCATCGAGCAACTCACCAGCCTGCAACTGCCCGCTGGCGTGGAAATCGAGATTAAGCTTTAACGACTACGAGCTTCGGCTCTGTCTATATCCGCGCTCGGTAGCGCAAAACGCTCACGTTGGCTGGTGGCCAACCAATAAGCAAGGAGGTTCAGATCCATGGCAAAAGGCATCATCGGCAAGAAGATCGGCATGACGCAGATTTTTGACGCCAGTGGCAAAGTGATCCCCGTCACCGTCATCCAAGCGGGCCCGTGCCCTGTGGTACAGGTCAAAACGCTGGAGCAAGACGGCTACGAGGCGGTGCAGTTGGGCTTTGAATACATCAAACCCGCACGCGCCACAAAACCCCTGAAAGGGCATTTCGACAAAGCAAATTCCGCACCCGTGCGCACATTGCGCGAGTTTCGCATCAACGGCGCGGCGGCGTGGCTTCCGGCAGACGGCGAGCCCGTCAAAGCGGACATCTTCGAAACGGGCGACTACGTAGACGTGGTTGGGACGAGCAAGGGCAAGGGCTGGGCTGGCGCGATCAAACGCTGGAACTTCAGCCGCCTGAAAGAATCCCACGGTTCGGGCCCTGTGGCACGCCACGCTGGTTCGCTGGGTGCTTGCTCCGATCCCTCGCGCGTATTCAAAGGTAAGAAGGGCGCAGGCCACCTCGGTCACGAGCGTGTCACCATCCAAAACCTGACCGTTGTGAAGATCGATGTGCAACATAACCTCATCGCCGTCAAAGGCGCAGTGCCCGGTCCTAAGGGCGGCACAGTGCTCATCCGCACAGCAGTGAAAAAAGGAGGAAATGACTAATGCCTAGTGTCAAAGTCCTCAATACCGCCGGCAAAGAAGTGGGCGAAATTCAACTGAACGAAGCCGTTTTCGGCATCGAGCCCAGTATCCCGGCCATGCACCTGTGCGTTGTTGCTTACCTTAGCAATAAGCGTCAGGGCACACAATCCACGCTTACCCGCGCCGAAGTGAGCGGCGGCGGCAAAAAGCCGTGGCGTCAGAAGGGCACAGGTCGTGCGCGCCAAGGCAGCACCCGCGCCCCGCAATGGAAGCACGGCGGTATTGCCCACGGTCCCAAGCCGCGCAAGTACAAAAAGTCCGTCAACCGCAAGGTCAAACAGCTGGCCATCAAGAGCGCCCTCTCCGCAAAGGTTGCCTCTGAGAGCCTGATCGTTCTGGACGCGCTGGAGCTGGAGACCATCAAGACCAAACAGGTCGCGCAAATCATCGCCGCGCTGAATACGGGCAAAAAAGTCCTGTTCGTGCTGGCGGAGAACGACGATATCGTCTACCGCAGTGCCCGCAACATCCCCGGCGTTACGGTCGATCCCGTCATCGGCGTGAATGTCTACGACATCCTCAATGCGGACACCGTCGTGGTGGTCAAGTCCGCCGTCGAAAAAATCGAGGAGGTGTACGCATGAGCACTACATTTGCACAGGACATCATCCTGCGTCCCATCATTTCCGAAGCCTCCATGGACGGCCTAGCGTTCAAGAAATACACCTTCGCCGTGAAAAAGACCGCCAACAAGATTGAAATCGCCAAAGCGGTGGCCGAACTGTTCAACGTGGAAGTGATCAAGGTCAACACCCTCCACGTGCGCGGCAAACTGCGCCGCTATGGCAAGTTCCAAGGCTACAAAGCCGACTGGAAAAAAGCAATCGTGACCCTCTCGCCGGATTCAGACAGCATTGAGTTCTTTGAGGGCATGGTGTAAGGAAGGAGTGATTTTCAATGGCAATTCGTTTTTATAAGCCGACGACCGCTGCCCGCCGTGGCATGTCCGTCACCGACTACAGCGGCCTGAGTAAAGTCGCTCCCGAAAAGAGCCTGCTGGAGACGCTGAAAAAACATAGCGGCCGCAACAGCTACGGGCGCATCACCGTCCGCCATCGCGGCGGCGGCAACCGCCGCAAGTACCGCATCATCGACTTCAAGCGCAACAAACCCGGCGTTCCCGCCGCGGTGACCACGCTGGAATACGACCCCAACCGCTCGGCCTTCATCTCGCTCCTGCAATATGAAGACGGCGAAAAACGCTATATCCTCGCGCCTGTCGGTCTCAAAGTCGGCGACACTGTCGTCAGCGGCCCAGAGGCGGACATCAAGCCTGGCAACGCACTGCCTCTAGCCAACATCCCCACGGGTACACTCATCCACAATGTGGAACTCTACCCCGGACGCGGCGGTCAGTTTGCACGCGGCGCTGGTGTGAGTGCGCAGCTCATGGCCAAAGAGGGCGGTTACGCGCTCATCCGTCTGCCCAGCGGCGAACTGCGTCGTGTGCCCATCAATTGCTACGCCACCATCGGCGTTGTGGGCAACGCAGACCACGAGAATGTGAAGCTCGGTAAAGCCGGCCGCAAGCGCAATATGGGCTGGCGTCCCACCGTCCGCGGCTCGGTCATGAACCCGAACGACCACCCCCACGGCGGCGGCGAGGGCAAGAGCCCCATCGGTCGCTCTGGCCCGGTCACCCCTTGGGGCAAACCCGCCCTCGGCTACAAAACACGCGCCAAAAAGAAAGCGTCGGATAAATTCATCGTTCGCCGCCGCAACTCGAAGTAACAGGAAAGGAGCACACCCCCATGAGTCGAAGCCTCAAAAAAGGACCATTTGTACAGCCCAAGCTGCTCACGCGCGTCCAAGCATTGAACGACAGCGGACAAAAACAGGTGCTCAAAACCTGGAGTCGCGCGTCCACCATCTTCCCGGATTTTGTGGGACACACCTTCGCTGTGCATGACGGGCGTAAGCACGTGCCGGTCTACGTCACCGAAGACATGGTCGGTCACAAGCTGGGCGAGTTCGCCCCCACGCGCACCTTCCGCGGCCACGCGGGCGGCAAGACGACCAAGGGTCGCTAAGAAAGGAGTACGAAACATGGCAACCGCAAAAGCCAGCGCGACGTACATCCGTATGAGCCCGCGCAAAGTGCAGATCGTTTTAGATCTCATCCGCAAACAACCCACCGAAAAGGCACTGGCCATCCTCAAGTTCACGCCCAACATCGCGGCAGAACCCGTCCTGAAAGTGCTCAAGTCCGCCATCGCCAACGCGGAGAACAACTTCAACCTAGACCCCGAGGATCTCTACGTGAGTTTCGCCTCCGTCGGTCAGGGCCCCACACTCAAGCGCATTATGGCACGGGCACGCGGCCGTTCGGATCGCATCCTGAAGCCCAGCTGCCACATCTATCTCGCCGTCGCTGATGGCGAAGACGACTAAGAGAGGAGGAACCTATGGGTCAGAAAATTAATCCTACCGGCTTTCGCATCGGCGTCATCCAAAACTGGGAATCCCGCTGGTATGCCAACACGAAAGACTTTGGCGACCTCCTTGTGGAGGACTACAAGTTGCGTGAGTACCTGCTCAAGCTCCTGAAGCCCGCAGGCGTGCCCAAGATTGAAATCGAGCGCACACCCCAGCGCGTCAACATCACCATCCACTGCGCCAAGCCCGGTCTGGTCATTGGCCGTCAAGGCGCGGACATCGAAAAGCTCAAGGCCATCTGCGCCAAGCGTCTGGGCGGCAAAGCGGTCAACCTGAATATTGTGGAGATTCGTCAGCCGGATCTGAACGCAACACTGGTTGCTGAATCCATTGCCGGTGCGCTGGAGCGCCGTGTGTCCTTCCGTCGTTGCCTGAAACAAGCCATTGGGCGCACGATGAAATTGGGCGCAAAAGGCATCAAAACGCAGGTCGGCGGTCGTTTGGGCGGCGCAGAAATTGCCCGTAGCGAACACTACCACGAGGGCACAATCCCCCTGCAGACCCTGCGCGCAGACATCGACTACGGCTTTGCCGAAGCGCATACCACCTACGGCGTCATCGGCGTAAAAGTGTGGATCTATCACGGTGAAGTGCTCAACGCCAAAAACGCGCTTGCACCCCGTACCTATGATGAGCCCCGCCGCCGTGACCGTGGCGATCGCCGCGACCGTCGTCCTCGTGACGGCCAAAACCGTGGCGGCAACGACCGTGGCGGATTCCGTGGCGGAGACCGTCGCCCGCAAGGAGGTGCCCGATAATGTTGATGCCCAAACGCGTAAAACACCGCAAGCAAATGCGCGGACGCATGAAAGGCAAAGCTCTGCGCGGTAACACCGTCAACTACGGCGATTATGGCCTTGTGGCACTTGAACCGGCGTGGATCTCTGCCAACCAAATCGAGGCCGCCCGTATCGCCATGACGCGCTACATCAAGCGCGGTGGTCAGGTGTGGATCAAAATCTTCCCCGATAAGCCCATCACCGAAAAGCCCGCCGAAACCCGAATGGGTTCTGGTAAAGGTTCGCCGGAATACTGGGTGGCCGTGGTCAAGCCCGGCCGTGTGATGTTTGAACTGGGTGGCGTGGACAAAGAACTGGCAGCCGAGGCCATGCGCCTTGCCGCCATGAAGTTGCCCATCAAGTGCAAATTCGTCACCAAAGAAGAGCAACTGGCTCAGAAGGAGGCGGCGCAATGAAAGCAGAAGAATTGCGGAAGCTCTCCGATGCCGACTTGAGCACACAGCTCGCGGCACTCAAAGACGAGCTCTTTAAGCTACGCTTCCAAGCGGCCATCAATCAGCTCGATAACCCCAATCGCATCTCCGCGGTCAAGAAAGACATTGCCCGCGTCATGACCGTGCAGCGCGACAAAGCCCTGCATGGTGAAAGCTAAAGAAGGAGGGTCGGACATTGGCTACCACAACAGAACGTAATTTGCGTAAAACCCGCGTGGGCACCGTCGTGAGCGACAAAATGGACAAAACCATCGTCGTCGCCGTCGCGGATCGCGTCCGCCATCCAAAATACGGCAAGATCATCAACCGCACCATCCGCTTCAAAGCGCACGACGAAGAGAACACGGCCGGCATTGGTGATCGCGTTGAGATCATGGAAACCCGCCCGCTCTCTAAAGACAAGCGCTGGCGTCTGGTGACCATCGTCGAAAAAGCGAAGTAAGGAGGTCGGCACACTATGGTTCAGCAACAAACACTGCTCAAGGTTGCCGACAACACCGGCGCTAAAGAGATCATGTGTATCCGCGTACTGGGCGGCACGCGTCGCCGCTATGCCAACGTGGGCGACGTGATTGTGGCATCGGTCAAGAAGGCAACGCCCGGCGGCACCGTCAAAAAAGGCGAAGTGGTCAAGGCCGTTGTGGTGCGCACCGCGTTTGGCGTGCGCCGCGATGACGGCACCTACATCCGCTTTGACGAGAACGCAGCCGTGCTCATCAAAGACGACAAAAACCCGCGTGGCACTCGTATCTTCGGACCGGTCGCCCGCGAACTGCGCGAGAAAGAATACCTCAAAATTCTCTCCCTCGCGCCGGAAGTACTGTAAGGAGGAACCGGCATGAGTAAATTGCACGTCAAGACCGGCGATACCGTACAGGTGATCAACGGCAAATATCGCGGCAAGCGCGGCAAGGTCATGGACGCCAGCCCCAGCGAAGGCAAAGTGATCGTTGAGGGCATCAACATCGTGACCAAGCACGTGAAACCACGCAAACAGGGCGAACAAGGCGGCATCCTAAAGGCCGAAGGGGCGCTCTACGCCTGCAAAGTGCAGCTGGTCTGCCCCAAGTGCGGCAAAGCCGTGCGCACGGGACACACCATCGGATCTAAGGGCAAAAAAGTCCGTGTCTGCAAAAAATGCGGCGCGGAAATCGCATAAGGAGGTGCGCAATGGCAAGACTGAAACAAGTGTATGACGAAACCATCGCGCCCGCACTGATGAAGAAATTCTCGTATTCCAGCGTGATGGAAATCCCGCGCATCGAGAAAATCATCATCAACGTTGGTTGCGGTGAAGCCCGAGACAACGCCAAAGTGCTCGACGCGGTCATTGCGGATCTGACCCAGATCACCGGACAAAAGCCCGTTGTCTGCAAGGCCAAAAAGTCCGTGGCAAACTTCAAGCTCCGCGAAGGCATGAGCATCGGCGCGAAAGTCACCCTGCGCGGTGCGCGTATGTACGAATTCCTTGACCGTTTTTTCTCGCTGGCACTGCCACGCGTGCGCGACTTCCGCGGCATCAATCCCAACAGCTTTGACGGTCGCGGCAACTACTCCATGGGTGTCAAGGAACAACTCATCTTCCCGGAAATCGACTATGACAAAATCGACAAAATCCGGGGTATGGACATCTGCTTCGTCACCACCGCGAACACCGACGAAGAGGCCCGCGAACTGCTCACCCTCTTCGGTGCGCCGTTCAGCCAACAGTAAGGAGGACAAAATGGCAAAGACTTCCATGAAGATCAAACAGCAGCGTCCTGCCAAGTATTCCTCCCGTGAATACAATCGCTGCAAAATTTGCGGACGCCCGCACGCGTATCTGCGCAAATATGGTGTATGCCGTATCTGCTTCCGCGAGTTGGCGCACGCCGGGCAAATCCCCGGTGTCCGCAAGGCAAGCTGGTAAAGGAGGGGAAACACAATGCAAGTGACCGACGCAATCGGCGATATGCTCACGCGTATTCGCAACGCGAATTCCGCCAAGCACGACATCGTGAAGATCCCCGCCTCCAATATCAAAAAGCAGATCGCTCAGATTCTGCAAAATGAAGGCTACATCAAGCACTTTCGTGTGGAAGACGACGGCAAACAGGGTGTCATCACCATCACACTCAAGTACGGCGAAAACAAAACCCGCACCATCACGGGTTTGCGCCGCATCAGTAAGCCGGGTCTGCGGATTTACACAGACGTTGAAAACATGCCTAAGGTTCTGCGCGGGTTGGGGATTGCAATCCTTTCCACCAGCAACGGCCTTTTGACCGACAAGGACGCCCGCAAACAGAACATCGGCGGCGAAGTCCTTGCCTACGTGTGGTAAGGAGGGGAAACATGTCACGAATCGGAAGAAAACCCATCGACATCCCCGCCGGTGTCACCGTCAAAATCGACGGCCAAAGCGTGGTCGTCAAGGGTAAAGGCGGAGAACTCAGCCGCACGTTCCACAAGAACATCGGCATCGCCCAAGAGGGGACGCAACTGATCGTCACCCGCCCGGACGACTCCAAGCTCAACCGCTCGCTCCACGGTCTCTCGCGCTCCCTGTTGGCCAACATGGTCATTGGCGTGAGCGAAGGCTTCAAGAAAGAGATCGAGGTCAATGGCGTTGGCTACCGTGCCGCCAAGCAGGGCAAGCAACTCGTGCTGACCGTCGGCTACAGCCACCAAGTCTTCGTGGATGAGATTCCGGGCATCAGCATCGAAGTGCCCGGTCCCAACAAAATCATCATTTCCGGCGCGGATAAGCAACAGGTCGGCCAGTTCGCCGCCCAAGTCCGCGAGAAGCGTCCACCCGAGCCTTATAAAGGTAAGGGCATCAAATATGCCGACGAGCGCATCCGCCGTAAGGAAGGCAAAGCCGGCAAAGGCAAATAATAAAGGAGTGAAACCATGGTAATCCGGCAGGATAAAAACAAGGCGCGCCATAAGCGCCACCTGAGGGTCAGAGCCAAGGTCAAGGGCACAGCCGGTGTCCCGCGCCTGAACGTGTTTCGCTCTCTCAAAAACATCTACGCGCAATTGATTGACGACGTGGCCGGTGTCACGCTGGTCTCCGCCTCTACGGTGGAGAAAGGTGTGGAAGGCGGCGGCAACAAAGCCGCGGCGCGTGAAGTGGGAAAACGCATTGCCGAGCGCGCAAAGGCAGCGGGCGTCAGCAAAATTGTATTCGATCGCGGCGGTTACGTCTATCACGGGCGCGTCGCAGAACTTGCCGAGGGTGCCCGCGAGGGCGGCTTGGACTTCTAGAGAAAGAGAGGAAAACGCAATGGCAAGAGAACAACGTTTCGAACAGCCGCAGAGTGAATTCGTCGAGCGCGTCGTGGCCATCAACCGCGTCAGCAAGACGGTCAAGGGCGGCCGCATCTTCAAGTTTTCCGCTCTGGTCGTGGTGGGAGACGGCAAGGGTACAGTGGGCTTCGGTCTGGGGAAATCTGGCGAAGTGCCCGACTCCATCCGCAAGGGCATCGAAGACGCCAAAAAGAACCTGACCAAAATCTCCCTCAAAGGAACAACCATTCCGCACGAGGTGCTGGGCAAATTCGGCGCGGGACTGGTCGTCCTTAAACCCGCCGCACCCGGTACTGGCGTGATTGCCGGCGGCGCAGTGCGTGCCGTGGTGGAGGCTGTGGGCATCAAAGATATCCGTTCTAAGAGCCTGCGATCCAACAACGCTTGTAACGTCGTGCGCGCAACCATGCAGGGACTCCTGCAACTGCGCGGTGCGGAGGAAGTCGCGGAAATCCGTGGCAAATCCGCCGCAGAAATTTTGGGCTAGGGGGGCGTCTGATATGGCTAAAACAATCACACTGACGCTCGTCAAGAGCACCATTGGCAGCACAAAAAAACAGCTGGCCACCGCAGAAGCACTGGGTCTGCGCAAACTCGGCGATGTGACAACGCAGCCGGATAACGCACCGACCAGAGGAAAAATCCGCGTGCTGGCGCACCTGTTGCAAGTAGAGGAGGAGATCTAAACCATGAAACTCCACGAACTCTCTCCCGCCCCCGGTTCGACCAAAGAGCGCAAGCGCATTGGCCGCGGCACTTCTTCCGGGCAGGGCAAAACCGCTGGTAAAGGCCACAAAGGCCAAAAGGCGCGTGCCGGTCGCGGAATGCGCATCGGGTTTGAAGGCGGCCAAATGCCCCTGCAACGTCGAGTGCCTAAGCGCGGCTTTAACAACATTTTCCGCACGGAATACGCTGAAATCAACATCAAAGACTTGGAACTGGCGTATGAAGACGGCGCAACCGTCACGGTGGAAGACCTGCTGGCGCGGCGCATTGTGCGCAAAAAACTCGACGGCATCAAGGTACTGGGCGTGGGTGAACTGACCAAAAAGCTCACCGTGCAGGCCAACAAATTCTCGGCGTCTGCCAAAGAGAAAATTGAAGCGGTAGGCGGGAAAGCAGAGGTGATTTGACGTGCTGCAAACCATCATTAACGCGTTCAAAATCGCGGATCTGCGCAAGAAGCTCCTCTTCACAGGGCTGATCCTCTTGATTTTCCGCATTGGCTCGGCCATCCCCGTGCCGTTTCTGGATAGCGACACCTTCGGTGTGCTCGCCAACACAGGCCTGCTGGGCGCGGATCAACAAAACACCTTCCTGGGTTACCTCTCCATGATGACGGGCGATGCCTTCAACTACGGCACGATCTTTGCCATGGGCATCACCCCCTATATCAACTCCTCCATCATCATGCAACTGCTCACCGTGGCGATTCCCGCCCTTGAGCGTCTGCAAAAAGAGGGCGAAGAAGGCCGCAAGAAGATCGCGTCCATCACGCGCTATGTGACCGTGGGTCTGGGTCTGTTGCAGTCCACCGCTTACTACTTCTACGTGCGCAGCAAGGGTTACCTTGCCGTCCCCGTTGGAGAACTCGCGGGTACTGGCACGACTGGTTTCCCCGGCGGCTGGGGTGTCTTCCAAGCGTTCATCATCATCCTCTGCTTCACCGCCGGCACGGCACTGATCATGTGGTTGGGCGAGCAGATCAACGACAAGGGCGTGGGCAACGGCATTTCGCTCATTCTCTTCGCGGGCATTGTGGCGCGTCTGCCGCAGATGATCACGCAACTCTTCAGCACAGAAAACGGCTACCTGCAATACGGCGGACCTTACTGGTTTCTCTCACCGCTGGCCGCCATTCTCTACCTGCTGATGATCGCCTATATCGTCTTCATGGACAGCGGCGAGCGGCGCATCCCCGTGCAGTACGCCAAACGCGTCGTTGGGCGCAAGATGTACGGAGGCCAAAGCACCCATATCCCCATCAAGGTCAATATGGGCGGCGTCATGCCCATCATCTTCGCCAGTTCCATCCTCTCTCTGCCGCCGACCATCCAAATGTTCGTGCAGAGTAGGATTGAGAACAACAACTTCTGGAAGGGATTTTTCGAAATCTTCAGCCAGACGCACTGGGTGTATGGCATTTTCTACTTCGTGTTGATCATTGGGTTCGCGTATTTCTACGCCTCCATCCAATACAACCCCATCGAGATGAGCAACAACATCCGCAAGCAGTCCGGCACAATCCCCGGCATCCGCCCCGGCGACCCGACTGCGCAATATATTCGCCGCATCCTCAGCAAGCTGACCCTACTGGGTGCACTGATGATCAGCGTGGTGGCCATCTTCCCCGTGCTGTTCTCCCAGTTGACGACCCTCTTCCTCACCAAAGTGTTTGATTTTGCGGGCGGCGGCTTCAACATCTCGCTGGGCGGCACGTCCATCATCATTCTCGTGGGCGTCGCGCTCGAAACCGTCAAACAGCTCGAAAGCCAGATGATGATGCGCCACTACAGAGGCTTCCTCGATTAGCCTCTCCTCAACCCCGGAGGTTCTGCATGATCGTACTCAAGACCACGAAAGAGCTTGACCTGATGAAAAAGGCCTGTGCGCTTTCCGCTCGAGTACTCAGGTTGGCAGGGGAGATGGTAGAACCCGGCGTCACCACCGGCGCGATCGACAAGCGCGTGCGCGAGTGGTTCGCCAAAGCGGGTGCAACACCAGTCTTTCTCCACTACAACGGTTTCCCCGCCGCCGCGTGCATTTCCATAAACAACGAAGTCATCCACGGTATCCCCTCACCCAAGCGCGTGATTCAACCCGGCGACCTGGTCAGCATTGATCTAGGCGCGAAGCTGAACGGATACATCGGCGACAACGCCGCCACTTTTGCGGCGGGGGACATCTCCCCCGAGGCAAAGCGGCTGAGCGACACAACGCGAGAGGCGCTCTATGTGGGCATCCGGGCGGCGTGTACAGGCGGCAGAGTCGGCGACATCGGCGCGGCGGTGCAGAGCTACTGTGAGGCGCGCGGCTACAGCCTCGTCCGTGATTACACGGGTCACGGCGTCGGTCGCGAACTGCACGAAGACCCCAGCGTCCCCAACTTTGGCACACCCGGTCGGGGTGCACGTCTGCTTCCGGGCATGACGATTGCCATCGAGCCCATGGTCAATCAGGGCAAGAAGGAAATCCGAACGCTTGAAGACAACTGGACCGTGCGCACACGGGACGGATCGCTCTCCGCACACTTTGAACACACCATTGCCATCACGGCAAACGGTCCGGTCATTCTGACGGTGGAGGACTGAGTATGTCCGACAAGTGCACAGTGGCCACCGAACAAAACGCACTTGTGCGTGGCCAAGTTGTCCTGTCAACGGCGGGACGCGACAAAAACCGCCTGCTGGTTGTGGTACAATCAGCCACTGACCATGTACTCGTTGCCGACGGAAAAGAGCGCAAGCTCGCAGTACCCAAGCGCAAGAATCCCAAGCACCTCACCGCCACAGGCGTCACCCTGCCGGAAGAGCTACTGAGATTCAACAATCCATTGCGCAAGGCACTCAACCGTTTGGCGAGTAAAATACGGGCCACCGAGTGATCGGCCGCCCAAACCACGCAAGCGACCATAAGGAGGCGCGGCATGTCCAAAGCGGATATGATCGAAATCGAAGGCACCGTGCTGGAAGCCCTGCCCAACGCCACTTTCCAAGTGGAACTGGCCAACGGGCACCAAATTCTGGCGCACATCTCCGGCAAATTGCGCATGAACTACATCCGCATTCTGCCCGGCGACAAGGTCACGGTGGAGCTCTCTCCCTATGACCTGAGCCGCGGACGCATTACGTGGCGCTCCAAATAAATCTTAGGAGGATTCGCAAATGAAAGTCAGGCCTTCTGTCAAAAAAATCTGCGAAAAATGCAAGATCATCAAGCGCAAGGGGAAAGTCATGGTCATCTGCGAAAACCCCAAGCACAAACAACGTCAAGGTTAAGAGAGGTGTATTGACAAATGGCACGTATCTCTGGTGTAGATTTGCCCCGTGACAAGCGCGTTGAAATCGGCTTGACGTACATCTTCGGCGTAGGCCTGAAGACAAGCCGCGACATTCTGACGGGCACGGGCATCAATCCCGACACGCGCGTGAAAGATCTCAGCGAAGATGAGGTCAGCAAGCTGCGCGAGTACATCGACAAAGAGCTCAATGTGGAAGGCGATCTGCGGCGCGAAACCGCGTTCGAGATCAAGCGCCTCATTGAAATCGGCAGTTATCGTGGTCTGCGGCATCGCAAGGGTCTCCCCGTGCGTGGCCAGCGTTCCAAGACCAACGCCCGCACGCGCAAAGGTCCCAAAAAGACCATTGCGAATAAAAAGAAGTAAAGGAGGCGCGTTATGGCTGTCAAGCAAGGCGCAAAGAAAACGGCTGTCCGCCGTCGCCGCGAGCGCAAGAACATCGAGCGCGGTGCGGTGCATATCCAAAGCACGTTCAACAACACCATCATCACCATCACAGACACCCAGGGCAACGCGCTCTCTTGGGCATCTGCTGGCGAAATGGGCTTCCGCGGGTCGCGCAAGTCCACCCCCTTCGCCGCGCAAACCGCCAGCGAAACCGCAGCCAAGGCCGCAATGGAACACGGCCTGAAGTTTGTGGAAGTGTACGTCAAGGGCCCGGGCAGCGGGCGCGAGGCGGCGATTCGCGCCCTGCAAACCGCAGGTCTCGAAATCACGCTGATCAAAGACGTCACACCCATTCCCCACAACGGTTGCCGCCCACCCAAACGCCGTCGCGTTTAGTTTTGGAGGTGTAAGAGAATATGGCAAGATATACCGAAGCGGTCTGCAAACTGTGCCGCCGCGAAGGGCAAAAGCTCTTCCTCAAGGGCGACCGTTGCTACACGGGCAAATGTGCCTTTGAGCGCCGCTCCTATGCCCCCGGTCAACACGGGCAGGGGCGCAAAAAAGTGTCCGAATACGGTACGCAGCTGCGTGCCAAGCAGTCGGTCAGCCG
Organism: Oscillospiraceae bacterium; assembly: GCA_031261445.1. Taxonomy (GTDB): domain Bacteria; phylum Bacillota; class Clostridia; order Oscillospirales; family Acutalibacteraceae; genus WRKY01. The sequence goes on from JAISJQ010000048.1 coordinate 63,980, forward strand.
CTACTACGGCGTGGCTGAAAAACAACTGCGCAAATACTTCGTCAAGGCCGAGAAGCTCTCGGGCATGACGGGCGAGAACCTGTTGCGTCTGTGCGAAATTCGCCTAGATAACGCCGTGTACCTGCTGGGCTGGGCCTCCTCCCGTGCGCAAGCGCGTCAGTTGGTCAACCACGGGCACATCGTCGTGGGCGGCCACAAAGTGGACATTCCCTCCTACCAACTCAAGGTCGGAGAAGTGCTCACCGTTCGCGCCAAAACCCGCGAGAAGGATGCCTACAAAAACGTGCTGGAGGCCAACGCCTCCCGTCCCGTGCCCGAATGGCTGGATCTTGACCGCGCCAACGTCACCGCAACCGTTGCGGCACTGCCTGAGCGCGCACAAATCCAAGTTCCCGTTGAGGAACACCTCATCGTCGAGTTCTACTCGAAGTAAACCGAGCTAACTGCGACTAGAATAGGAGGGTATTGAATGATTGGATCGGAAACCCCCATCCCGAAGATTGAGGTGCTCGAGAGCGCAGAGGAGCAAAACTACGCCAAGTTTGTTGTCGAGCCGCTGGATCGCGGCTACGGCAATACCTTGGGGAACAGTTTGCGCCGGGTGTTGCTGTCCTCCCTAGAGGGTTCAGCCATCACCAGTGTGCAGGTGGACGGAGTGCTCCACGAGTTCTCCACCATTCCCAACGTCACTGAAGATCTCACGGAGATTGTCCTGAACCTGAAGGGTGTTGTCCTCAACGTCCTGACGGAAGATGAAAAGACCGTCTTCATCACAAAAAATGGCCCCGCCATTGTGACCGCTGAAGACATCCAAGCCGATGGCGAGGTGCAGATCGTCAATCCCGGTCACCACATCGCCACGCTCGACGAGGGCGCTGTGCTCAGTATGCGCTTGACCTGCGACCGCGGCCTGAGCTATGTTTCTGCCGAAAAGAACAAGGAGCGACTCAAACCCGCCATTGGCGTGATTGCCATCGACTCCATCTACACACCCGTGCTCAAGACGAACTACTTCGTGGAGAACACCCGTGTGGGGCAGATCACCGACTACGACCGTTTGGTGTTGGAAGTGTGGACGAACGGCACAATTTCGCCGTCCGACGCTGTGGCGCAAGCCTCGAAGATCCTGCGGGATCGCTTGGCACTGTTCACCCGGCTGGGTGGCGATGCCTTCTCTACCGACGGACTGAGTGACGCACGCAACCTTGCGGAAGATCAGCGCAACAGCATCACCATCGACGACCTAGAACTGAGCATCCGCGCGAGCAACTCCCTGAAACGCGCGGGGATCAACAACTTGGGCGGCCTGCTCAGCTGGAGCGAGCCAGAACTCAAGAAAATCCGCAACTTTGGGGAGAAGACCCTGCAAGAAGTGATCGACAAACTCCATGAACTCGGGCTGGATTTAGCGCCCGGTCAGGATTAGAAAGGAGCTTTTCCATGCCCGGAACACGTAAATTGGGCAGACCCACCGATCAACGCGACGCCTTGCTTCGCAATCTGGTGACGGCTCTGTTCAAGCAGTATGACGCGAAAGAGGGTACCGCGAAGATTCAGACCACGCTGCCCCGCGCCAAAGAGGTACGCTCCGTTGCGGAGAAGTATCTGACCCTCGCCAAGACCAAAACCCTTGCGAACTATCGCATGGCGCTTGCGTACCTGAACGAGGAAGACGTCGTCCACAAGCTGTTTGACGAAATCGCACCCAAGTATGTGGACGTCAACGGTGGCTATACGCGTATCACCAAAATCGGCCAGCGCCGTGGTGATGCGGCGGAAATCGCTGTGCTGGAGCTCGTGCCCGTTGCTTCCGAGAAAACGGAGACACCGGCCAAAAAGCGCCGCACACGCCGCAAATCGGCGGCCGCCGCCACAAAATAACAACACAAAAAACGCGGAGCTTCGGCTCTGCGTTTTTTGTGTTGTCTGTGGGGGCGGCAACCTGCCGCCCGATTAGTCCAGCGTCAGCCCCAAATACGCACCCCGCAGATGATGGGTCGCGCGTGTACCCTCTGCTGTCAGGGCGCGGAGCATCCCGATGGGTCGCAAAACGAAGCCGTCGGCGGAGAGGGGGAAATCGGGCGGCAAGCGAAAATGAAACGTCTCAGCGGCACTTTCGCCCAGCAGTGCGGCGACCATCGTGACAAAAGTGACACGACCCAGCACGCACTCGCTGATATAGGCGGCATCGCCCTCTTCCTCCAGGAGGACATAGGCGGCAGGCGTACCCTCCTCTGTGACAATCAGGGTTCGCCCGGTCACGTTGTGATCGAGCAGGGCATAGCCCAGTCCGTCCAGCGGCCAACGGAAACCGTCCGTGCGAGAAAACAGTGTGTCGCGCAGGGTGTGTAGGGCGGGCAAATACTCTTCAGCGTATCGCGACACAATCGCGGCGGGCTTGTCTTCCCCGGCGATCATCGCCAAAACGCGGCGGGGGAGTGTCAGCTCTTTGCGATAGAACGCCGTGCGAAAGCCCTGTTTTTCGTAGTAGCTGAAGAGCCCCGCGTCTGCGGGGGCGAGCACCAAGAGATCGGCGCGGCTGGACAAACCCGCGAGCAAATCGCGCATCAACCCTTGACCGCGCTGGGATTTTTCCGTTGCGGCGGCGTAAATGTAGTCCGCCGAAAAGCGTTCACCCGCGCAGACCACTTCACCGGGCAGGAGGTACAGCGCGGCGCAAAGCCGTTCATCAGCGCACAAAACCCGCGTTTGTTCCGGCACAAAACGTGCGCCGAAAAAGCGATCCAGCTCGGCTTTTGGCGCGTCAAACGCGTCATGGTAAAGTGTGCGCAGGGCGGGTTCATCGGCTGGCGTCGCCGCGCGGATGGTGTGGCTCACGCTGTCCCCCTTTACTTTTGGGCGAAAAAGTTGTATACTACCGTATATTATACACTTTTTCTCGCGGGAGGGCAAGCGTGGTCGATGCCATCGGATTTCTGGAATTCTCGTCCATTGCGCAGGGCATGGAGGCCGCCGACGCCGCGCTTAAGGCGGCCGAAGTGCAGCTGGCGTTTGCGCGTCCCTGTTGCCCCGGCAAGTTCGTGGTCTTGTTTTCGGGCGAGGTCGCGGCGGCCAAAAGTGCGCTGGAGGCGGGGGTTTCCACGGGCGGAGACACGGTGGTGGATTCCTGCTTGATTCCGCGCGTGCACCCGCAAGTGCTCGCGGGCGTCTTCGATGCCGCCGCGCCCAGCGTGCAGGGCGCACTGGGCGTGATGGAATTTTACAGCGTGACGGCGGCAATCTATGCGGCAGATGCCGCCGTGAAGGCCGCCGATGTGCAGTGCGCACTGTTGCGTCTGGCGGCCGGGATCGGCGGCAAATCGTTCGTGTGCCTGACGGGGGAGGTGTCCGCCGTCTCCCACGCGGTTGCCTGCGGGGTGCAGACGCAGCAGGCGCAGGGCATGGTGCTCTCCCACGTGGTCATTGCGCGGCCGCGTCCGGAGATTCTGGCGTCGTTGTTGTAGGGTGCACCGAGGTGGGAAAGAGCGTTAGTTCTGGGATGCGCGAGGGCATCAAGCGCCGGTTTTCGATGCGGAAGGCCACGCCGGGGGGCGTGGTGACCAGACTATAGGTAAAATGGGCGGCTTCATGATAGTGCGCACCCTCTGGATCTTCTAGGTAGGCGCGTTTGAGTAGCCCCTGCGCGTCTGCTATGCTGATGCCGTTGACGGCGTGCACCAAAAGGGTTTGTAGCTCTTGGAAATCGTTCTGTTTTTCGAGGGGAAGTTGCCCGTCATCCGAACACGCTGTGGACACAGAGGACGCTAAGATCAAGTCTGTGCCCGGCTCACACACCAGCCGCAGCAGATAGTTGTCGCCGTCCAGCCAGATTTCCACCTGCGTTTTTCCGTCCACCTCGCGTGACCAAAGTGTGTCCTCATCGATGTGCCAGTTCGCGTGCGCTTTCACTTCTGGCGCACTGTTCCAGCGGCGCACAAAGGTGAGCAAATTGGTGTAGTCGTCCCCGCTCACGCAGGCCGTCAGTAGGATTGCCACAAGCGCAAAGAGCGCAAATACTCGTTTCATGCCGTTCTCCCCGCAATTTTCTACGCTAAATCTATGCACGAAAGTGGGCGACCATGCCTGCCCGTGCACAAAAAATATATTTTGGAGAAAAAAATGCACGAGAGCACCGAAGTCTTTTTTCGCTTTTTGGGTGAGCACAGCTTGACGCTCGATCCCGTTCTGGTGACGCTCCATCTCTTTGGCACGAGCTTCGCCATCCGCTGGTATGGCGTGATTATTGCGCTGGGCTTCGCGCTGGCCGTGCTCTTTGGCGGGCGACAGGTCTGGAAGGGCTTTCTGCAAAAGCCGCAGCTGCAACGCTATTCCCTGCCCAAATGGCACACGAGCCTAGAAGGCATTTTGGACGTGCTCTTTGCGGGCACGATCGCCGGCATCCTCGGCGCACGCTTATATTACGTGGCGTTTCAGTGGGAGAACTATCGCGACAATCTCTCCCAAATCCTCAACATACGCGGGGGTGGACTGGCCATTTATGGCGGCCTCATCGGCGGCCTGCTGGGCGCGTTTTGGATGTGCCGCCGCCGCGACATCTCCCCGCGCCGCCTGCTGGATTTGGCGGGCATGGGATTTCTCATCGGGCAGGGCATCGGCCGCTGGGGGAACTTCGTGAACCAAGAGGCCTTCGGCGGCAACACCAGTGCCCCGTGGGGGATGCGCTCCGCGCAGACCATCGCCTATCTCAGCGCCAACCCGCAACCGGGCGTTGACCCCAACGGCTTTGTGCACCCCACGTTTCTGTATGAGTCTCTTTGGTGTCTGCTGGGCGTGGGCGTGCTGTGGCTGATTTTCCGCAAGGCGTATCACTTCAGCGGGCAGATTTTCCTGTGCTACGGCCTTTGGTACGGCACGGCGCGTTTCTTCATCGAGGCACTGCGCACCGACAGCCTCATGTTCGCGGGTTTGCGCGTCTCCCAATGGCTGTCGCTGGCCATGGTCTTTGTCAGCGCGGTACTGCTCCTGATCGGCTTAGCACGCAACCGAAAATGCATCGCCCACTATCCGGGGAAATAATGAATAATGCCTGCCGGTGGCCTTCTTTTTCTTTTTGAGAAAAAGAAAAAGAAGCAAAAAGAAAAACCAATGAAGAAATTCGATTTGTAGGGGTGCGCCTCCGTTGATTCCAACCATGCGGCGTGGGATGGCTGGTTCAGACGTGCGGTCTGTAGGGGCGAGCTGCGCTCGCTCGCTGTCTAATACTAATCCGCAATAAAAAAACTTGCCTATCGCGACAGGCGTAGGGGCGCTCCCTTGCCTGTGCCCTGCGGGTATGGTCGGCTCTTTGCGCCAAACGCGTTATCGGGGCAACCACAAGGGTTGCCCCTACAATGCCGCATCTAGTAGGCAATGGGCGGCAGATTGCCGCCCAACAAACAATTGTTCATTGTACATTGTTAATTGTTCATTGAATAACTACGTTTTCCGCGCCAAGTATGCGTTCCAGCTCGCCGAGTAGCGGCGCGTTGATCGCGGCGGGGGGGTGTTTTGTGGGCACTTTGGTGTCCGCCGCGAAAAACACAACGGGGATTTTACCGTAGTCCTCACCTGAGAAAATCGCCAGCAGCTTTTGCGCCGCCTGCACTTCGGGCGCGTCTGCAGACGCAAAGCGCAGGCACAGTCGCCGGGGCGCGGCAGGCGGGGCAGGGGAGGAGGGCGGTGTTTGCGGACGGCTGTTCTGTATGCGCCGCGTTTCGCTGGGCAGTGCCGCGCCGCCGAGCATGAGCTTCGCGGGCTCGTCCTCGCGGACGGATACCCGCCCATCGAGCACCAGAATCTCGCCCTCGTGGAGCACGTCCCGCAGGCGTTCGAGCACTTTGGGGAACACCAACACCTCCATCGCGCCGCTCATGTCCTCGGCGGTGACAATGGCCATGGCGTCGCCCTTTTTGGTGAAGCGATTACGCACATGCGTCAAAATCGCCAGCAGACGCGCTCGCTCGCCGTCGCGCTGGAGCGCATCTTCATCGTCGCTCGTCAGCTTGCCAATGGGCTGGCAGCCCAGAGAGTCCGCCGTCTGCGCATAGGCCTTCAGCGGGTGGTCGGAGATGTAGAGCCCCAGCGTCTCTTTCTCCAGCCGCAAAAGCTCGCTGGTCTCCAGCTCCGGTGCTTCCACGTAAGTCCAATCATCACTGGGTGCGCCGCCGGCCAGCAGGTCGCCAAAGCCGATTTGTCCCGACAATTGATCCCGCCGCCCGCCATCGAGTGCCTCGGCAATCAGCGGCAGGGAGCGCACCATGGTGTTGCGCGTCTGCCCAAAGCCGTCCAGTGCGCCGCCCAGAATCAGCGCCTCGATGGCGCGTTTGTTGAAGCCGTGTTTGCCGTGGGTGCGGCGGCAAAAGTTGTAGAGCGATGTGTACGAGCCGCCCGCCTCGCGCTCGGCCACAATCTCGTCAATAAAGCCCTGCCCCAGCCCCTTGATGGCCAGCATCCCAAAGCGGATTTTGCCCCCGCCCGCGCTGAACGCCGCCCCGCCTTCGTTGACGTGGGGCGGCAAAATCGCAATGCCCAGCCGCCCGGCCTCAGCGATGTATTCGGCGACCTTGCCGCTGTCGGCCAGATAGGCCGAGAGCTGCGCGGCGAGAAATTCGCTGGGATAGTGGCACTTGAGCCATGCGGTCTGGTACGCCACGAGCGCATAGGCCGCCGCGTGGCTTTTGTTGAAGGCGTAGCTGGCAAAGCTGGTCATGGAGTCGAAAATCCCGTTGGCCACGTGCGCCTCAATGTCTTTTTTGGCGCAACCGTCCACAAACGCCGCCCGCTCCGCCTGCAGGACGCTATGCTTTTTCTTGCTCATGGCGCGGCGGACGATGTCGCTGTGGCCGTAGCTGAAGCCGCCCAAATCGCGGAACACCTGCATTACCTGCTCTTGATAGACCATGCAACCATAGGTGACATCCAAAATCGGCGCGAGCAGGGGAGTGGGGTAGGTGATTTTCTCTGGGTGGTGGCGGTTCTCGGTGTATTTTGGGATCGAGTCCATGGGCCCGGGGCGGTAGAGCGAGATGACCGCGATGATGTCCTCCAGCTTTTGCGGCGCGAGCCCCATGAGTGCGCCGCGCATCCCCGCGCTCTCCAGCTGAAAGACCCCCGATGTCTGCCCCTTCGTGAGCATCTTGAAGACCTGTGCGTCGTCGCGCGAGATGTCCTCAATGCGAAAATCGGGCAGTTCTGTGCGGATCATCCGCACCGCGTCGTTGATCACCGTCAGCGTGCGCAGACCCAAAAAGTCCATCTTTAAGAGCCCCAGCTCCTCGAGCGTCGTCATGGGGTACTGCGTCACCGGGTCATTGCCGCCCAGCGCCAGCGGGACGTAGGTCGCCACGGGGTTTGGCGTGATGACCACCCCCGCCGCGTGGGTGGAGGTGTGGCGGGGCGTGCCCTCCACGCGTAGCGCCATGTCGATCAGATCCGCCAGCGCACCGCCCGCCTCACGCAGGGCACGCAGTTCTGGCGAGCGTTCCAGCGCCCGCGAGAGCGTGATGCCCAGCTCCGCCGGAATGGCTTTGGCCGCCGCGTCCACTTCGCCGTAGGGCAGTCCCATCACGCGCCCGACATCGCGAATGGCGGTTTTGGCGGCGATTGTGCCAAATGTGACGATTTGCGCCACGTGGTCGTGCCCATATTTCTCCTGCACGTATTTGATGACCTCGCCCCGCCGCTCGTAGCAGAAATCGATGTCAAAATCGGGCATACTCACCCGCTCAGGATTGAGGAAGCGCTCGAAGAGCAGCGCGTATTCCAGCGGGTCAATGCCCGTGATGCCGATGCAGTACGCCGCCAGCGAGCCCGCGCCGCTGCCCCGCCCGGGGCCCACAGGGATGCCGTGCTTCTCAGCCCAGTCAATGAAGTCGTGGACAATCAAAAAATAGTCCACATAGCCCATCGTCTGGATGACCTCCAGCTCAAAGGCCAAGCGTTCTTGGTACTCTTCTGGCGGATTTTCGCCCTTCAGTCGCCGCAAGCCGCTCTCGCACTTCTCCTTGAAGTAGCTGAACGAATCGCCGCCGGGCACATGAAACACCGGCAGCTTTGTGTTGCCAAATTCCAGCTCCACGTTGCATTTTTCGGCGACAAGCTGCGTGTTGTCGATGGCCTCTGGGCATTCCGGGAACAGCGCGCGCATCTCCTCTTCGCTCTTGACGAAGAACTCTGGCGTGGCAAAGCCCATGCCCGTGCCCTCGTCCAGCCGGGAATTTGTGCCGATGGCCAGCAGGACCTTCTGTAAATCCGCGTCGTCGCGCGTGAGGTAGTGCGCATCGTTCGTGGCCACCAGCGGGATGTCCAGTTCCCGCGCCAAGCGGATGAGGGACGGATTCAGCTGCTGTTGTTCGGGCAGTCCGTGGTCTTGCAGCTCAATGTAATAGTGCCCCGCGCCGAAGGTGCTGTTGTACCACCGAGCGCAGTCCCGCGCCGCGTCATATTGCCCGCGCGAGAGCAGGCGCGGCACTTCCCCCGCCAGACACGCCGAGAGCGCAATGAGCCCCTCGTGGTACTGCGCCAACAGTTCGCGATCTACGCGCGGTTTGGTGTAAAAGCCCTCCGTGAAGCCGCGACTGACCAGCTGGCACAGGTTGCGGTAGCCCGTCTCGTTTTCACACAGTAGCACGAGGTGATAGCGCTCGTTGTCGTGCGCGAACTCCTTATCAAAGCGTGTGCGTGCCGCCACATACACTTCGCAACCCAAAATCGGCTTGACGCTCTCTTTGCGGCAGGCCTTGTAAAAATCCACCACGCCGTACATCACCCCGTGGTCGGTGATGGCGCAGGCCGTCTGCCCCAGCTCCTTGGCGCGGGCAACATAGGCCGCAATGCGGTTTGCGCCGTCGAGCAGGGAAAACTCAGTGTGCGTGTGCAGGTGTGTGAAGGGCAAAAGCACGCCTCCTTGTAGGGGTTAGGGGTTGGGCATTGGGTGTTTGGGACACAGGATTTTGCGTCACTGAAAGTATAGCAGAAATGAGCGGAAAGAGCAAGCGGGACATTGAGGCGTGAGGGATGAAGTTACAGGAGGGAGGGATGCCACGTTGAAAAAATTGTCATACAGTACTGTTAACAGCACTAGTGCTAGTACTGTTTACCATCCCTGTGAAGCGTGAGGCATGTAGGGGACGCCCCCTTGGGCGTCCCCTACTAGATTCTAGATATTAGACGCTAGATGTTAGATTCTTGAATCAAACGTTTTTTGTTCTTTGAAATGCAATTTGTGGCACGAAATCTAGTCTCTAGCATCTAGACCCGTAGGGGCGCGCATCGCGCGTCCGCTGTACAGAAGGCAGAGGTCAGAGGAGAGAAGACAGACTTTCAGGCGCAAAATCTAGCCTCTAGCATCTAAAATCTAGAATCTAGCTTGCAACCCCCCGCCCAAATATGGTATACTACTGCACAGCTAAAGAAGCAGGGAGTGCACACATGAAAAGCGACATCGAAATTGCGCAGGCGGCCACGCCACAGCCCATCACACAGATCGCCGACGCGCTGGGTATTCCCCAAGAGCGCGTAGAGCCCTACGGCCGACACATCGCCAAAATCCTGCCCTCTGCCGGGGACGCGCCGTGCGGCAAGCTCATCCTCGTCACCGCCATCAATCCCACACCCGCTGGCGAGGGCAAGACGACCGTTTCCGTGGGTCTGGCGGACGGGTTGCGGAAAATCGGCAAACGCGCGGTGCTCGCGTTGCGTGAGCCCTCGCTGGGCCCTGTGTTCGGCGTGAAGGGCGGCGCGGCAGGCGGCGGATACGCGCAGGTGTTGCCCATGGAGGACATCAATCTGCACTTCACGGGTGACCTGCACGCCATCACCTGCGCCAACAATCTCCTTGCCGCCATGACGGACAATCACATTGCGCAGGGCAACCAGCTGAACCTTGACCCTCGCCGCATCGCCATTCGCCGCTGTCTGGACATGAACGACCGCCAACTGCGCTTTGCCGTCACGGGGCTGGGCGGCAAGGTCAACGGCACGCCGCGCGAAGAGGGTTTCGACATCACTGCCGCCAGCGAGGTCATGGCCACGCTCTGTTTGGCCAGCGACATGCAGGACTTGAAGACGCGGCTGGGCAAGATTGTCGTGGGCTTCACGTATGAGAGTACCCCCGTCACCGCCGCCGACCTCCACGCCGCGGGCGCGATGACCAGCCTGCTGACCAAAGCGATCCACCCCAATCTGGTGCAGACGCTCGAGGGCACGCCCGCGCTGGTGCACTGCGGCCCGTTCGCCAACATTGCCCACGGCTGCAACAGCCTCATCGCCACGAAAACGGCGCTGGCGTTGGGGGACTACTGCGTCACCGAGGCGGGCTTTGGCGCGGATTTGGGTGCGGAGAAGTTCCTAGACATCAAGTGCCGCATGGCCGGACTTGCACCAGACGCCGTGGTGCTCGTGGCGACCATCCGTGCGCTGAAATATCACGGCGGCGTGGCGAAAGCGGACTTGTCGCGCGAGAACGTGGCGGCACTCCAAACGGGTCTGGCCAATTTGGGGCAGCACCTGCACAATTTGCGCACGGTGTTTGGTCTGCAGGTCGTGGTGGCCATCAACCGCTTTTCGGCGGACACCGATGCGGAAATCGCCGCCGTGCAGAGCTATTGCGCCGCGCAGTCTGTGCCCGTAGAGCTCTGCGAAGGTTGGGAAAAAGGCGGCGCGGGTGTGACGGATTTGGCCGCCAAGGTGGCGGAGCTCTGCGCACAGCCGCACGACTTCCGCCACGCCTATGCGGACGACTTGCCACTAGAGGACAAAATCCGTGCCATCGCCACGAAAATCTATCACGCCGATGACGTGAGCTTTGCCCCCGCCGCGCTGAGTGAACTGCGCCGTCTGGATGCCACGGGTCGCTACCCCGTGTGCATCGCCAAAACGCAGTATTCCTTCAGCGACAACGCGAAGTTGCTGGGCGCACCCATGGGCTTCGCCGTGCACATCCGCGCCGCCCGGCTGAGCGCAGGCGCAGGCTTCGTGGTGGCCTACGCCGGCGACATCATCACCATGCCCGGCCTCCCGCCGCGCCCCGCCGCCGAGGGCATTGATGTCCTGCCGGACGGGACGATTACGGGGTTGTTTTAGGTCACCGCTGTGTTGTAGGGGCGACCCTTGTGGTCGCCCCTACAGTCTGTAAACGTTGTGTATCAACGGACGCGCAATGCGCGCCCCTACGGGATGTTTCGCAATCGCTGATGATTCCCATATGTAGGGGCGCACGCCCCCGTGCGCCCGCTGTTTCGAAAAACACCGTAATAAACCGCGGGACGCTGAGGGCGGCGTCCCCTACAGAGGACAGAATTGCCCACCCAAAAATCTGCCTTCTGCCCTCTCTCTTCTCACATCTGATATCTGGAGTCTGTATTGCACCTCACCCTCCCCAACGAAAAACACCGCTATGAGATGGAAAATCTCCTGCGGCTGTTCGGCGTCTTGCACGCGGACGGCGCTTGTGCGCTACACATCAGCGGCGACAGCGCCCACGCATTGCTGACGCTGGACGGGCGGGACTACGCCCACGCCGCCGCCGTCATCCGTGACGCGAACGCGCCGAAACTAAGCAACCCCATTGGCGCGGCGTGCATCACCGATGCCGACGAGCTGGCGCTCGCGCAAGCACTGGGGCGTTGCCTCCTGCAGGCCACGGGGCGCACGCCGCCTTGGGGACTGCTCACGGGCGTGCGCCCCACCAAGCTGTTTCGCCGCCTTGTGCAGAGGCACGGGCTAGACACCACGCGGGCGTATTTTGCCGATGCGCTCTTTGTCCGCCCCGAAAAAATCGCGCTGGCAGAGGCAATCTATCGCAACCAACGCGCGGTGCTGGAAGAAACGACCCCGCAGTCGTTCAGTCTCTATGTGGGCATCCCGTTTTGCCCCACGCGTTGCGCGTATTGCTCGTTCGTGTCGCATTCCATCACAGAGAGCAAGGCGCAGCGATTGATTCCGCAGTACGTGGAAAAGCTCTGCGAAGAGCTCGCGCACACGGGCATGGTCGCGCACGCGCTGGGACTGCGGCTAGAGAGCGTTTACTTTGGCGGCGGCACGCCCACGAGCCTGAGCGCGGCGCAGCTGGACACACTCCTGACCGCCGTGAAGACGCATTTTGATTTGTCCACCTGCCGCGAATACACCGTGGAGGCTGGCCGCCCAGACACCGTCACCGCCGAGAAGTTTGCGCTCCTGCAAAGCCACGGCGTGGGGCGCGTGAGCGTGAACCCCCAGACCTTCAGCGATGCCGTCTTGCGCACGATTGGTCGCGCCCACACGGCGCAGGCGGCGCGGGACGCCTATGCCCTCGCGCGGCAGTACGGCTTTGCCGTCAACATGGACTTCATCGCGGGTCTGCCGGGGGACACGCCCGAGGGCTTTGCGGCCTCCATCGCCGAGGCCATCGCCCTCGCGCCCGAAAACATCACCGTGCACGCGCTGGCACGCAAGCGGGCGGCCGCGCTGAGCCAGGACGGCCAATCTCCGCCCGAAGACGAGCGCGACTGGCAGTTGGAGGGCGTGAGTGCGGCACTGACGAGCGCGGGCTACGCGCCCTATTATAGCTACCGCCAGAGCAAGTCGCTCGGTGCGCTGGAGAACACGGGCTGGGCGAAGAGGCATTTTGCCTCGCGCTACAATATATACATGATGGAGGAGCTGCACACGGTGCTCTCCTGCGGCGCGGGCGCGGTGACGAAGCTGAAAGATCCGCGTGGCGAGACCATCGAGCGGGTCTTCAACTTCAAGTACCCCTATGAGTACGTGGGACGTTTTGCACAAATTCTGTCTCGCAAAGACGAAATCCTGCGCTTTTATGGGGAAATCGGGCAGAAGAATTGACAGACAGGCGGAAAAATGGTATACTCTCCCTCAGCACTTTGCCGCCGCCCAATGCTTTAGGTATGTGAGGAGAATCGTTTTGCCCAAACAACAAAAAACACAGTCCCTCATCAACGGCGCGATTGTGTTGACGCTGGCCATGGTCGCCGTGAAGATTATCGGCGCACTGTTCAAAATCCCCTTGGGCGACACGCTGGGCACAGAGGGGCGCGGTCTGTTCGACGGTGTCTATCAGCTTTACGCGCCTATCTTTGCTATCTCCATGGCGGGGCTGCCCGTGGCAGTGGCGCGTATGGTCAGCGAAAGCGTGGCGCTCAAGCGTTTCCGCGAGGCGCGTGCCGTCCTGAAGATTTCCCAGCGCATTTTCATGATTGCGGGCATCGTGGGTACGGTGCTACTGGTGGCGCTGGCGTACCCGTACATCAAAGTGAGCGGCCAGTCCGAGCAAATCCTGCCGGGCATCTTCATGATTGCCCCCGCCGTGTTTTTGTGTTGCATGATGTCTTCCTACCGGGGCTACTACGAGGGTCTGCGGAACATGAACCCCACAGCGGCCTCGCAGTTCATTGAGGCGCTGGGCAAGCTGGTTGTGGGGCTGGTGCTGGCCAAGGGAGTCATCAACTACGCCCTGGCGCAGTTTGAGGGCGGCAGTCGCGAGGTCTTCGGCGTGGCGGTGGAGAACGCCACGGACGCGCGTTTGGCGGCCATCCCGTGGGCATCGGCGGCGGCAATTTTGGGTGTGACCATCGGCTCTATCGTCAGCCTCCTGTACCTCATGCTCCGCCACAAACTGCGCGGCGACGGCATTACGCGCCTAGATTTAGAGATCTCCCCCGAAGCGAAAGACCCAAAGGTCATCACCCGCGAACTGCTGGCGTTGGCTCTGCCCGTCGTGGCCTCCGCGCTCATTCTCAATCTCTCCAACCTGATTGACACCATGACCATCAACCGTATGCTCCGCCGTGCGCTGGAGACGGACTACGCCACCGTCTGGGCGATGCACAAGGGCGCACTGGAGGCGGCCATCGCCAGCGGAAACCTAGACTTGAACCTGCCCGACGCGGGGGCGATCAACGAAAAAATCGCCACCTACCTCTGGGGCGCGTACAACATGGGCATCGACTTCCGCAACCTCGTCCCCACCATTGTCTCCAGCTTTGGCATCAGTGCCCTGCCAGTGCTCGCGGCGGCGTGGGCGGTGAAGAACCGAAACGAGGTGCGCCGCTCTGTCAACTCTGTCTTGCGCCTGTGTCTGCTCATCGCCATGCCTGCGGGCTTTGGGATGGCCGTGCTGGCCGAGCCCCTGCTGACCATCCTCTACGGCGGCGGCAACGCGGCGGACGGCATCAGCGTGTCCGCGCCCGTCCTGCAAGCGTTCGGGTTCTCCACGGCCTTGCTCGCGCTCTCCGCGCCCATCACCAACATGCTCCAAGGCATCGGCCGCACGGACATCCCCGTGAAGACTATGGCGCTGTGCGCGGCCGTCAAGTTCGTGTGTAATCTGGCGCTCATCGGCTTGCCGGGGCTGAACATCTACGGTTCCATCATCGGCACGGTAATTTTCTACGTGCTCGATGTGGCGCTCAACCTCTACTTCCTCATCAAAATCACGGGCGTGAAGGTCGCGTGGGGGAGCGTGCTGATGAAGCCGCTGTTTTGCGGCGCATTGTGCGCGGGCGCGGCGTGGGCCACTTACGGCATCACCCTGCGCGGCATGGCACCGCTGGTGGACAAAATCCTGCCGCTGCTCCAGAAAATTTCACTCTTCCAAGAGGGGCACAAGGGCGCGCGCATCGCCGAAATGTTCGTCAGCGCCAACACCTTCTCTGTGCTCGCTTCTGTGCTCTTAGCGGCACTGATTTACGTCATTTCGCTGCTTTTGACGAAAGCTATCACAGAAGACGACATAATTGGGCTACCAAATGGCGAAAAAATCGCAAAAGTACTTGCAAAACGCGGGCTTTTAGGGTAAAATATAGTACGGGCAAAATCTTCTGCTTTGAAGAGCCCATCGCGAGGAGACCGACAGTGCACGAATATCCACAAAAGCCCCGCTATGATCTGGACGACCTGCGTGCCATCGTCCAATGCCTGCGTGCGCCGGACGGTTGCCCTTGGGACAGAGAGCAAACCCACGAGAGTATTCGCAAGAATATGATCGAGGAGTGCTACGAGGCGGTGGAGGCCATCAACAAGGCCGACCCCGTCCTGCTGACCGAAGAGCTGGGCGATGTGCTGCTACAAGTCTACCTGCACGCGCAAATCGCGCAGGATGCCGGGGCGTTCACGCTCGATGACGTGGCGGACGGCATCTGCAAAAAGCTCCTCCTGCGCCACCCGCACGTCTTTGGCGACCAAGAGGCCGCCGACGGCGAAGCGGCCTTGGCCAACTGGGACGCCGTCAAGCGTGCCACCAAAGGACAAGCCCCCGGCTCTGCCCCCATGCTCAGCGTCCCCCGCGAGTTCCCGGCGCTCATGCGTGCGCAAAAGGTGCAGAAAAAAGCGCAGACGGCGGGGCTGGACTTCCCGGACATCGCCGCCACGCTACAGAAAATCGGCGAAGAACTGGGCGAGCTGACCGAGGCCGTCCACAGCGACAACGCCGAGGCCATTGCCGACGAGCTGGGCGACCTGCTGTTTTCCGCCGTGAACACCGCCCGCTTTGCGGACGTGGACGCAGAAGAAGTGCTCACGCAGGCCACGGACAAGTTCATCCGCCGCTTCACGCGGCTAGAGCAAGTGCTCGACAAGCCCATCGCTGAGACCACCGCCGCCGCGCTTGACGCCGCCTGGGAGCAAATCAAGCGTGCGTAACCAATTTGTTATGAACGGGTCGCAAGATTCGCGCATATAAACACCTTCTATAAGGAGAGAATCCACATGAACAAAGCAGAACTCATCGCCGCCGTCGCCGAGAAGCAAGGCGTGGCCAAAACCGCCGCAGGTGCCTCCGTTGAAGCCGTCATCGCAGCCATCGCAGACGCGCTCAAAGCGGGCGAGAAAGTCCAGCTGGTTGGCTTCGGTACGTTTGAAGTCAAAGATCGCCCCGCGCGTCAGGGTCAAAACCCCAAGACGGGCGAGAAAATTGCCATCGCCGCCAGCAAAGCGCCGGTCTTCAAGGCAGGCAAAACCCTCAAGGATGCAGTGAAGTAATTCAGAAGCCAGAGGACAGAGGGCAGAAGACAGATATGGATCTGTTTTCTGCCCTTTGCTATTCTAGATTTTAGATGTTAGACTTGTAGGGGCGACCCTTGTGGTCGCCCCTTGGGGAATGTTGTGTTTACAGGCATTAACGGGCGGTAGGTTGCCGCCCCTACAGTCCTCACGCCTGTATCCTCATCCCTCAATCCTCGATGTCCTCTGCTAGAGCATTATTCTTGCGCATCCGCCGCCCAATGAGCACAAAGCTCAGCGCGATGAGTAGCCCCACGGGTAGCGCGATGGCCGCTTGCCACCAGGCAAAATTACCGTCATGAATGGGCAGGTTCACCGCAATCGCGCCCACAGAGCCGCACATGAACGCGAACACCGTCCAGTAGGCCGGCGCTTTGTGCCGCGTGAGCACGGATTTGGTTACGTGGGAAAAGGCAATCATCCCGGCCAGAAAACAGACTGCCGTCACGCCCGCCATGAGGATGTTGGTGAACGCCGTGTCGCCCGTGCGCACGCCGATGAACGTCAGCGCCTCGTCCACACTGCCCCGCGCGGCATCCAAGAGGCGGTTGTATACGCCCAACAACATCAGCACCATGCTGATGGAAATGCCCGGCACCATCGACGAAATGCCGCCGACGAGCCCCGCCAGTGCCAGATACCACAGGGCATCCGGCGCGGCAAAGTCAGAGCCGCTGGCGTTGAGATACGCACGCAACGCCCCCAGCCCCAAAGCCAGCGCAAAGGCAAACGCCATGGGCAGGGCGTAGGATTTCTTCATGCCGTTCTGCTTGGCGTCGCCGAACACGGCCGGCAGATTGCCCACCACGAGCCCCAAGAACAGCAGATACGTGGCCAGCGGGTAGGTGTCGAACAGCTGGCTGAAGAGCGCGATGAACAACAGCGCACTGAGCCCCGCGCCCAGCCCCAGCGGGATGATCCAGCCAAGATTGCGCTTAAAATTCTTGAACGGGTTGGAGATGATGGTCAGCAGATCCTCATAGATGCCCATCATCACGGCCATAATGCTGCCGCTCACGCCCGGCGCGAGCACCGACAGTCCCAGAAAGAATCCGCAAAACACACGATAAAAGAAGTTTTTCATTTGTTCGTCCGTTCTTTTTTGGTTTGCACTATTATACAACAAAACGCCCCAAACGTCAATGAAGGTTTGGTGAACATTCACGCCCATCTCAGAAACTTTTTCCTTACGGTAGGGGCACGCCATGGCGTGCCCTGTGAGGCGTTGTAGGGGCGACCGTCCTCGGTCGCCCGCGCTGATGCCCACAAACGAAACGGGCGGCAGGTCGCCGCCCCTACCGCCATGAGAGCACCTGTAGGGGCGGATATCATCCGCCCGCTGCTGAGAAGGCAGAGGTCAGAGGGCAAAAGACAGATATTTGGGCGCAATTCTGCCCTCTGTCCTCTGCTATCTGTCCTCTGAATCAAGCGCACAACTTTTCGCGCAAATGCAACAGCAACGCCTTTTCGCGGCGGGAGACCTGCACCTGCGTCATGCCCAGCAGTTCGGCCGTGCGTGCCTGCGTGAAGCCTTTGTAGTAGCGCAGAATCACCAGCGTGCGGTCACAGTCTGGCAAGCCATCGAGTTCCTGGTGCAGCGCAAGGGAGTCGGTGATTTGCGTGTCGGGCGCGTCCACAGCGATTTCCAGCACGCGCTCTTCACCCTCAGCGTCGGTGGTGTAGAGCGGCACGGTCGGCGCATAGACCCCCAGCAGCTCGGCCACCTGTGCGCAGTCAATCTGCAGCTTTTCGGCCAGCGTGGCCACCGACGGCGTATGCCCTAGGGCATCGGTCAGCTCGTCGCGCACGCGGATGACCTCCCGCGCCCTTTCCCGCAGAGCACGCCCAATCTTCACCGCCCCGCCCGCGCGGAACAGCATTCGTATTTCGCCAATGATCACTGGCACGGCATAGGTGGAAAACGCAAAGCCGCGCTCTGGCTCAAAGCGTTCCGCCGCCTTCAGTAGCCCCACGCAACCGGACTGAAACAGGTCGTCATATTCCGCCCCGCGCCCCACAAAACGGTGGGCGCAGGTGTGCACAAGGTTCAGGTTTTCCTCCACAAGGCGGTTGCGCTCGGCGTGCAGGGCACTCATTGCCCACGCCCCTGTATGGTCTTCTCCAGCGTGATGACCGTGCCGCGCCCGGCGTTGCTGTAGACGCGGATTTTGTCGCAAAAGCTCTCCATCACCGCAAAGCCCAGCCCCGCGCGCTCGCCGCCCAGACTGCTCCACAGCGGCTCACGCGCCTGTTTCACATCCGGGATGCCGCAGCCTCTGTCGCGGATTTTCACGCGCACTAAGCCGCTGTCAAACAGCTGCGTGATGATGTGGATGCGCCCCACGCTCTCGGGGTACGCGTGGACGATGCAGTTGGTCACCGCCTCGCTCAGCGCGGTTTTCAGGTCGCTGATTTCCTCCACCGTGGGGTCGAGTTGCGCGGCAAAGGCGCTCACGGCCACGCGCACGTAGCTTTCGTTCACCGAACGGCTGTCCACCGTCAGGCGCATTTCGTTGAGGATGTTCATGTAGTTTCCCTTCATTATCTAGTGAATAATCTAGTGAATAACGAATAGTGAATAGTGAATAGTGATCGTGTCGCGCGTGTTGCATGGCATTGTAGTGTAATGAACGGAACACCTATTCACTATTCACTATTACCTATTACTTGTATTCATCCGTTCATGCGCAGTTCTTTCAGGCTCAGCTGTGCCAACTTCTCCAGCCCGGCCATGCGCATCATGCGATAGAATCGCTCGTTGAGGTTGCATACCTGTACGCGCCCGCCGTGTTCCTTCGTCAGGCGATAGCGCCCCATCACGAGGCCAATGGCGGAGGAGTCGATGAACGTGACGCCCGAAAAATCCAACCGCAGCAGAGACGGTCGCTGCGAGCGTAGCGCATCGTCAATGGCCGCCCGCATGGCGGCGGCGGAATGGTGGTCAATTTCTCCGCGCAACATGGCGGTGACGCTGATGGGCGTGATGATGATTTCCGGCAGCATGGAGGCGCTCCTTTTATGTACAGCTCAGACTTAGTATGTGCGCTTTTGGGAAGAATATACAGCGGTGAAATCTGCATGAGCGTATTTTAACAGCTTGTCCTAGAAAAAAATGTCAAACCAAAGAACGTGATAAAACCCGACAAACAAGACAAATTTTCCGCAATTTATGCACGAGAAGACAAGAAAATATTAAATTCTTGTGAATTATTCCCTAAACCCCTTGAAAAACTTCGGCAGATCCGCTAAAATAGGAGAGTGATTTTTGGTGATTATGCCTAAGGGCGCAGTGAAGCGAATTTGGAGGAGAAAAATATGGCCAACAGAGTTTACCAAAATTTGGTGCATCAGCTCGCCGACGCGGCGGGACGCGTGGTGGGTGTGGTGGATGATAGTGGAACCATTGTCTCGTGCAGTGAGCTCGGACGCATCGGCGGACGCGTGGCGGACGCGGCCGCGCTGTCCGTTGCGCTCCAGAACATTGAAGGCGCGGTGACCCTGCTGGATGCCGCGTACTGCGCGTTTGATGGCTCGCTGGCCGTCTTTGTGGACGGCACGGACGACGGCGCACGCCTGACGGTGCAGATGGCGGCGGTGGCGTTCGCCAATGCCAAACAATACCACGACGAAAAGTTCGACCGCGCCCAGTTCATCAAAAACGTGCTCATGGACAACGTCTTGCCCGGAGACCTGCAACTGCGCTCGCGCGAACTGCGCTTTGACGGCGAAAACGAGCGTGTGGTGCTCCTCGTGCGCCTGACCAACCATGTGGAAACCAATGCCCTGTCCATGATTACGAACCTGTTCCCCGACAAAGAAACCGATTTCGTCGTCAATCTCAACGAGAACGACATCGCCGTGGTGAAGGAGCTGCGCTATCCGCTCCAAACGGGCGACCTAGAAAAGCTGGCGCGTGCCATCTCTGACTACTTAGGCACGGAGCTGTACGCCACGCCCTATGTCGGCATCGGCACGGTGGTCACCAGCATCAAAGAAATCATCCGCTCCTATAAAGAAGCGCAAATTTCGCTGGAAGTGGGCAAGATCTTTGACCAAGAAAAAACCATCATCCGCTACGAAGCGTTGGGCATCGCCCGCCTCATCTATCAACTGCCGCTGACGCTGTGCAACATGTTCCTGCAAGAGGTCTTCAAAAAAGGCAGCATCGACAGCCTAGACATGGAGACCAACTTCACCATCCTGCGCTTTTTTGAAAACAACCTGAATGTTTCCGAAACCTCGCGCAAGCTCTTTGTCCACCGCAACACGCTGGTCTATCGGCTGGAGAAAATCAAAAAGCTCACCGGGCTCGACCTGCGCGAATTCGATGATGCCATCGTCTTCAAGGTGGCCCTCATGGTCAAGAAGTACCTTGACGAAAAACCCTCCCTGTACTAGCCACAAATCTGTAGGAGTCCGTTCTCATGATTCATCTGGAAAACGTCAGCAAAACATTTTTGGACAATGCCCGCACGGTGCACGCCTTGCAGGGGGTATCCTTGGACGTGGCACGGGGTGAATTCGTGTTTCTGGTCGGGCGCAACGGCAGCGGCAAAACCACGCTCTTCCACCTACTGGTGCGCAACCTCTTGCCCACCACGGGGAAAATCATGGTGGCTGGCCAAGACCTCGTGGCTCTGCCAGAGAAACAAAAGCACCTGTATCTGCGCAAAATCGGGATTGTGCCCCAGCGTCTGGGGCTACTACCGAACATGAACGTGTATGACAACATTGCCTTCCTGTTGCGCCTTGAAAATCGGCAAAGTGAGCGCGAAATCCGAAAAGGTGTGTTGCGCGTGCTCGATTTGGTGGGTTTGCCCACCAGCAAAATGAAAGCGCACATTAACCATCTATCCGGCGGTGAGCGCCAGCGCGTCGCCATCGCCCGCGCTATGGTGCACAGCCCAGAGGTGCTTTTGGCGGACGAGCCCACGGGCAACATCGACACGGAGATGACCCCCGAAGTCTTCAAGCTCCTGCGCGACATCAACGAACAACAAAACACCACCGTCATCATGATTACCCACGACCACGCCGAAATTCGCACGCGCAATAGCCGCGTTGTCACGCTCGAAAAAGGACGCCTAGTCAGCGATATCTATTACCGCGCCCCCATCATCCGCCCCGCGCCCGTGCACACCGAGACCCCAGAGCCCTTTGCGGTCTCCTCGCCGCCGCCGCAGATGGAGCTCGACCGCCTGAACACCCTCATCGAGCAACTCAACAACCGTTACGGAGAACCCGCATGAAGATGTCTTCCGCCGCGGGTCCCGTCCCCATGCACAAGGCGGGCGCTTCCGCGCGAAAACAACAGCGAGCGAAAGGGCACGGTCGCCCCAATTATCGCTACCTTGTCAAACAGGGCTTTGAGAACCGCCGCCGCAACAAAACGGGCGGCTGGTCGAGCATTGCGGTGCTTTTTGTGTGCCTGCTGCTCATCGGCGTGGCCATCCTCGTCAGCGGCAACCTGCGCGTGATGATGGACACGATTGAAAAAGAGAACATCATCATGGTGTATACCCGCCTCAACACCGACGCGGCGCAGATCGATGTGCTACGCGAAAAGCTGGAGAACACCGCCAACGTGGAATCGGTCGCCTTCATCTCTAAAGAGGAGGCACTGCGCGAGCAAACGCAGCTTCTCTTGGGCACGTCGTCCGAAGAGCTCATCAAAAACATTGGCGAGAACCCCTTGCCCGATGCCTTCCGCGTCAGCGTGAAAAACATGGAGCAGTTCGGCGAGACGGCGGAGGGCATCAAAGCTCTGCGCGATGTGGAAAATGTGCGCGAAAACCGCGAGCTGGCCAGCAAGCTGACCAGCCTGAGCCGCGCGGCCAGCGTGGCGGGCGTGTTGATGGTGCTGCTGCTGGGGATCGGCTCGCTCCTCGTGGTGGTGAACACGTCGCTGCTGAGTATGCAAAAAAACGAAGAGACCATCAAAGCCATGCGGCAGTTTGGCGGCACGGAGCTCGACATCCGCTTCCCCTTCATGGTGGAGGGCTATATCAACAGCATCCTAGCCAGTGCGCTGGCCTTTGCGGTTCTGTGGATTTTCTACGCGGCGGCGCTGCGCTTGTTCCAGCCCATCCTAAGCGGATTTTTCGCGGGCGAGCTGGCATCTTTCGGGCACTTTGTGTGGCTGATTCTGCTCGGGTTTGCCTCTGTGGTGGTGGTGACCGGGTACTTGGGCAGTCGCTGGTCTGTGCACGTATATTTGCGCGAAGAAGACAAGAAAAAGGTGGTGAACGTGGATGCGCAAGTTTAACAAGTTCCTGCTGAGTGCGCTCCTGTCGGCGCTTTTGGTCGTGGGCAACGCGGCGGCGTTGCTGACACCCGTGCAGGCGGACGATGTGGACAAATACAAACAGCAGTACGATGCCCTGCAAAAAGACCTTGAGCGCACCAACGCCGACCTAAAAAAGGAGCAGGCGAACGTCAGTTCTGCCGAAAAACTGCTGGCCAAGCTCAACGAGCAAATGGATTTGGAGCAAGCACAGCAAAAAATTCTGGTGCAAAAAGCGCAGGCGCTGGCCGCGCGCGTGGCGGATGCCGAAACGCGGGTCAAAGAGCTGAGCGCGAAGGTGGACAAAACAAAACAGCAAGTGGGCGAGACCCAACAAGAGCGTTTTGCCAAGCAAGCCCAAATTGAACAGACCACCGAACAACTGCGCGGGCGTTTGCGCGCCAACTACATGGCCGGCTCGACCAACTGGCTGGAGGTGCTCTTTCAGGCCGATAGCCTGGAGGCGTATTTAACGCGCTCAGAGCTTTTTGACCGCATTGCGGCGAAGGACAAGAGCTTGATTGAAACGTTTCGTAGCGATGCCGATATGCTCAAGAATTTGGAAAAGAACTTGATTGCGGCGCAGGAGAGTTTGGTTATCGAGCAGAGCGAGGCGGACACCGCCAAACGATTGCTACAGACCGAACAAAAAGCGGCGCAAGAAAATCTGGCGCAACAACGCGCCAAAGAAGCGGAGCTGCAAAAAAACATTGCCGACAAAGAAGCGCAAATCAAGAAGTTGAATGAAAACAGCGCCGCCTTTGCCGATGCGCAAAGACGCTATATCGCGCAGATGGACGCGGTGGATGCCGAACTGCAAAAGGCCATTGAAGAGCAGCGCAAAGCCAAAGAACAAGCGGCCGCGCCCACCCAGCCCAAGCCACAAAATAGTCCCGCCAGCAACAAACCGGCCAGTAGCTATGGCCTGATTTTTCCCCTGCACGTGGGCAAGGGGCAGTACTACATCAGCAGCGGATACGGGATGCGCCTGCACCCGATTTACAAGGTCAATCGCTTGCATTCCGGCGTGGATATTCCCATGCCCACGGGCACGCCCGTCTATGCCATGGCGGCCGGGACGGTGATTTTTTCGCGCTATGGGCAAGGTGTGGGCTACTGCGTTGTGATCGATCACGGCGACAGTCTATATACGCGCTACGCGCACTCTTCCCAGCTCCTCGTCTCTGAGGGCGAATATGTCCAACAGGATCAAAAAATCATGTTGGTGGGCAACTCCGGCGACTCCAGCGGCGCACACCTGCACATAGAGGTGCTCATCGGCGGCATTGGCCAGTCTGATTCGGTTGACCCCCGGAAGGGCTATGTGCCGTTTCCGTAACGCCGCTTGCTTTTTTCTGTGCGTTGGTGTATACTATCGCTAAACAAACGAAGTTTCTGACCGCTTTGGGGTTCATCTATAGCATTCTTGCCTTCCTGCAAGGCAGGAAGTGGGGGGGATTCATATGCAGACGCAAACAACGCCAAATACCCGCAAAGAGCCGGTGCGCATCCTGTTGGGGACATCCATTTTGCTCATCGTTGTGTCCATCATTGCCACAATCACCGTGACGATGAGCATCGCCACGAGCATTTTCGGCAACTTGATGGAGGACTTTGTCCAACGCTCGTCCACCACCAAAGTCATTCAAGATCTCGACGAGATTGTGCGCAACAATTATTGGGGCGAAATCGACTCCATCAACCATATCACGCAGATTGAGACGGGCTACATCCGTGGCATCGGCGACCCCCGCAGTCGCTACCTCACGCCGAGCGAATACAAGGCCTACCAGGCGCGTATATTGGGCAACGAAACGGGCGCGGGGATGCTCACACAGTACGATCCCGCGAGCGGCCGCCTGCTGGTGACGCGTGTGTTCCCCTCGTCCCCGGCGGCGAAAAGCGGCCTGAAAGCTGGGGACATCCTCGTGGAAATCGCGGACACGCAGGTGAATAGCTTCAACTCAACGGAGCTACAAGCCAAGCTACAGGGCAGCACGCTCAGTTCCGTGAAGGTGACCTATAGCCGCGAGAAAAAAGAGAACACGGTCACGGTGATGCTGGGCTTCGCCAATCCAACGGTGCTGACGGAAGTGTTGGAAAACAACGTGGGCTATGTGCGCATTTTTGCCTTCTACGAAAAAACGGCGGAGGAGCTCACGCGTGCGCTCTCTTCGCTGGAGAAAAAGAACGTGATGGCGCTGGTGTTTGACGTGCGCGGTGTCTTTGAGGGCACGGCCGCCTACGCCGCCGCGGCGCTCGATCCCCTGTGCCCCGTGCCCAAAGGGGAATCCGGCGCACTGGCAACGCTCATCGCCAAAGACGACAAAGTCTTGCGCACGTTCTCGTCTGATGCGGCGCAAATCAACTGGCCCATCGCCGTGGTGACCGACGGCAGAACCCTGGGCGCGGCCGAGCTGTTCGCCTGCGACCTGCGGGACTTCCAAAAAGGCACACTGGTGGGCGAGAAGACGGCGGGCGTGGACACCGCCTTGCAAGATTTTGAACTGAAAGACGACGGCGGTGGCATCCTGTTGACCGTCGCGAAGATCCGCCCCTATGTTTCGGCGGGCTGGGCGGACGGCCTCGCGCCCGATGTGGCGGCCTCCCTCACGGACGAAAACAAAGCCAAAGGCGCACTGTTGCCGCTCGCGGAGGACGCACAGCTACAGGCGGCGCTGGCGCTGTTCGGCGCATCCACGGCAGGCGCGGACGAAGAATAAAAGGAGCGGCGATGAAGCGACTGATGGGCGTGTTGCTCCTGTTGTGCTTGCTGGGCGGCTTGGGTGCGTGTGGTCGTGACAAGACCATCGGGCGCGATTTTGCCTACCCGGTGGATCACATTCCCCAGCGTTTAGACCCGCAAATTGCGTCCGGGACGACCGAAGACATCGTGCTACTGGCCGCCATGGAAGGTCTGGTGCGGCTGGACGCTGGCGGTGTACCCGCGCCCGGCGTGGCCGAAAGCTGGGAGTCCAGCGCGGACGGCCTTACGTATACCTTCCACCTGCGTGCCGATGCCGCATGGTACACAAATGCGAAATTCTATAGCAACCAAAGCGCAGAATTTTGGGAGAAGTTTGACGCGCGTGTCACGGCGGACGACTTTGTGTTTGCCCTGCGCCGCGCCGTCACCCCCGCGATTGCCTCTCCGCTGGCCGAAAAACTCGATGGCATAGCGAACGCATCGCTCATCCGCGCTGGACAAAAAAAGCCCGACACGTTGGGCGTGCAGGCCGTGGACGCGCAAACCCTGCGCATCACACTGACCCAGCCAGACGCGGAATTCTTGCCCTCGCTGGCCTTCGCGCCGTTTTACCCCTGCAACGAGAAGTTTTATCGCCAGACCAATGGTCGCTACGGGCTTGACCCCACCTATCTGCTCTGCAACGGTCCGTTCTATTTGTCCAAATGGCAAGAGGGTGTCGCGTCTCTGGTGCTACGCAAAAACACGGCCTATGCTGGGCAGGCGGCGACCCTCCCCGCGTCCGTGACGCTGCAAGTGGACTCCAATCGTGCGAACTACGCGGCGCGTTTAGAGGCCGGGCTCTATTCGCTCTGCCCACTGGCGGAAGGGGAGAGTAGCGGTAGCGATGTGATTCGCGTGCAAAACCGCGTGGACGCACTGGTCTTCAACTGTGACGTGGGATTGCTGAAAGACGCAACCGTGCGGCAAGCGTTGGCGGGTGCGTTGGACTTGTCTGCCCTGCCCGATAGCGCACGCCCCAGCGCGGCGGGGCTGATCCCCGAGAGTGCGCTGCTGAACAACGAGCCCTATCGCGCTGAGGTCGGCGGGGCGGACTTTGTGCAATTGAGCCGCGCCGATGCAAAAAAAACGCTCTCTGCGGCCTTGCGTACCGCCGGACAGAGCACCCTAGAGCTTCAAGTGCTCTGCACGGCGGCGGATGAAAACACCGTGCGCGTCATGCTCCAGCAGTGGAACGCGGCGTTCGGTCTGCTGGTGCGCACGGGCGTGCAGGTGCTCGACGCCGCCACGCTCCAGACGCGTGCTGCGCAAGGCGACTTCGCGGCGGCCATCGTGCCACTGACGTTGCGGGGACACAGTACGCACAGCTTTTTGGCGCAGTTTGTCGGCGAGTCGCCGCAAAACTATGGCGCATTCTCCTCTGCGCAGTACGAAAAACTGCTGGGCGAACTGCGCCGCGCAAGGCCCGGCAAACCCGCGCTGACCGCCGCGCAGAAGGCCGAGAATTTCCTGCTACAAAACGGCGTGCTCGTGCCGCTGTTCGCGGGGGAGAGCGTGTACGCGGCGGGCAAAGGCGTCAGCGGGGTGCACTTTGCGCTGGGCGCTGTGCCCGATTTCCGCGCCGGGCGCATCAAAGACTAACACCAAAAGGAGGACAGCATGGCCAAACACGTGCCAGAAAACGCCGAAAAGCGTGGCGACAAATACAACTGGGAGGACATCCTCTTCCCCATCCTCGCCTTTTTTGGGATCATCGGCTTTTCGATTTTCCTAGGCTTTCGTCTTGCATAAAAATTCGGCAAAAACGAATAAATATGCACTATTTTTCTGATTCAGAAGAATAACTGTGCGCTATTATGCTATAATAACGCAGTTGTTTTGCGAGTGATCAGAAAAATTCGGGAGAAACAGAATGCATACTGTATTCATCGATGGCGCACAAGGCACAACGGGTCTGCGCCTGCGTGAGCGGCTGGCCGCGCGGTCCGAGCTGCAGCTCATCCAGTTGCCAGAGCCCCAGCGCAAGGATGCCCAGGCACGCCGCGCGGCCATGCAGTCGGCGGAAATCACATTCCTGTGCTTGCCGGATGCCGCCGCCGTGGAGAGCGCCCAGCTGGCTGTGGGCACGCGCACGCGCATCATCGATGCCTCCACTGCGCACCGCACAGCCCCCGGCTGGGTGTATGGCTTCCCCGAACTCATGCCGGGTCAGCGTGAGAAAATCGCGGCGGCGCAGAGGGTGGCTGTGCCCGGTTGCCATGCCAGCGGCTTCGCCGCGCTTGTCGCGCCCCTGCGGCAGGCGGGGTTGCTGCCCGCAGATGCCGCGCTGGGCTGTTTTTCCGTTACGGGCTATTCCGGCGGCGGCAAGGGCATGATGGCCGAATATGCAGACCCCGCACGCCCCGCCGCCTACGATGCGCCCCGCGCCTACGCCCTCGACCAAACGCACAAGCATTTGCGCGAAATTGTGCACGTCTGCGCTCTCGCCACCGAGCCGGTTTTTGTGCCGATTGTGGGCGACTTTCCCTACGGCATGGCGGTGATGATTGGCCTGCACGCCGAAAAACTCGGCGGCCTTGCGGCACTGACGGGGGCGTACCGTGCACACTATGCCCACTGCCCCGCCGTGCGCGTCATCACAACTGGGGAGGCCGCGCCTGACGGCTTCCTTTCCGCCAACACACTCGCCGGGCGCGACAGCATGGAGATTGTCGTCAGCGGAAACGACCAACGCGCCGTCCTCACCGCGCGCTTCGATAATCTGGGCAAGGGCGCGTCTGGCGCGGCGGTGCAGTGTATGAATCTGATGCTCGACCTCCCCGAATTTGCGGGGCTTGCGCTCTAACAAGGAGAAAGAACATGTTCAAAAACATCGACGGCGGCGTGACGGCGGCGCACGGTTTCCGCGCCGCGGGCATCCACTGCGGCATCCGCAAGAACAAAGCGAAGCGCGATTTGGCGCTCATTGTCAGTGACGTACCCGCACAAGCGGCGGCGGTATACACGAAAAATCGCGTGCAAGGCGCACCCATCGCGGTGACGCGTGCGCACGTGGCGGACGGCACAGCGTGCGCCGTGATTGTCAACAGCGGCAACGCGAACACCTGCAACGCGAACGGCGTGCTCGTGGCGCAGAAAATGTGCGAGGGCACGGCCGACGCGCTGGGGCTGAGCGCAAACGACGTGGCCGTGGCCTCCACGGGGGTCATCGGTCAGCCGCTGGACATCGCGCCCATCGCCGCCGGCCTGCCCGCGCTGGTGGCCGCGCTTACAGACACAGGTTCGGCCGACGCCGCCGATGCCATCATGACCACGGACACGCGCCGCAAGGAGATTGCCGTGGCGTTCACCCTAGGCGGCAAAACCTGCCGACTGGGCGGCATCGCCAAAGGTTCGGGGATGATCCACCCAAACATGGCGACCATGCTCGTTTTTATCACGACAGATGTGGATATTCCCGCCGACCTGCTCCATGCCGCCCTCGTCCAAAACTGCGAGAGCACCTTCCACATGGTCAGCGTGGACGGCGACACGAGCACCAACGACATGGTGCTCGTGCTGGCGAACGGCGTGGCGGGCAATGCCCCCGTGCAAGCGGGCACGGCGGACTGCGACACATTTGCCGCCGCGCTCGAATACGTCATGCGCCACCTGAGCCGCGAAATTGCGCGGGACGGCGAGGGCGCAACACGCTTGTTGACCTGTAAGGTGACGGGCGCGGCCAGCACCGCCATCGCCCGCGCGGCGGCCAAAGGCGTCATTTGCTCAAGCTTAGTGAAGGCGGCGATTTTTGGCGCGGACGCCAACTGGGGGCGCGTGCTGTGTGCGCTGGGCTATAGCGTACCAGCGCTCGACCCGCACACGGTGGACGTGTCGTTTGCGTCCGCCGCAGGGGAACTGTGCGTCTGCAAGGCCGGGCAGGGCGTGGCGTTCAATGAAGAGATTGCAAAGAAAATTCTCACAGAAGACGAAGTGATCATCCGCGTCTCGTTGGGCGCGGGTATCCACGAGGCCGAGGCGTGGGGCTGCGATCTCACATATGATTACGTCAAAATCAACGGCGATTATCGGACGTAAAAGTGCCCAAACGCGCATAGTATTCCCCAAGAAGTTAGGAGAAAAATATGTCTATTTCCATTGAAAACCGCGCCCAAGTGCTCATGGAGGCCTTGCCCTACATCCAAAAATATGACGGGCAAATCATCGTCATCAAGTACGGCGGCAATGCCATGCTTTCGGAAGAACTGAAGAACGCCGTGATGGGCGACCTGTCGCTGCTGGCGCAGATTGGCGCGAAGGTGGTGCTGGTGCACGGCGGCGGCCCGGAAGTGACGGAGCTGATGGAGAAAACGGGCAAAACGCCCGTCTTCTGTGACGGCCTGCGCGTGACGGACAAAGAGACCGTGGAGCTGGTGCAAATGGCGCTGGCGGGCAAGGTCAACAAGGATTTGGTCAATCGCATCCATGTGTCCGGTGGCCGTGCGCTGGGCATCTGCGGCATTGACGGGCACATGATTCAGGCGCAGCCGCGCGACGAAAAACTGGGCTTTGTGGGCGAAATTACCGACGTGAACCCCCAACCCATCCTCGACGTTTTGGCGGCGGGGTACATCCCCGTGGTCTCCACCATCGGTTGCGACAGCGCGGGCAACGTGTATAACATCAACGCGGACACCGCCGCCGAGCACATCGCCGGGGCACTGGGCGCGAAGAGCCTTGTGATGATGACCGACACGCCGGGCATCCTGCGCACGGCAGAGGATGCGGCATCGCTCATCCCAGAACTGACGGTCAGCCAAGCCGTGCAGCTCATCCGCGAGGGCGTGATTTCCGGCGGCATGATCCCCAAAACGCATTGCTGCATCAACGCCATTCGGCGCGGCGTGGAGCGCGTGTTCATCATCGACGGTCGCCTCACCCACGCCATCCTCATCGAGGTGCTCACAGACGAGGGCATCGGCACGATGTTCAAATAAAACACAAACGCAGAAAGTATGCCTGTAGGGATGCACGTCCCTACAGGCATACTCGTTTGGAAAAGTTTTTGAGACGGGCTCAGTGTCTACCGATCATCACACGACAGAGGCACGACAGAGCGTTTTGCGATTCTTTGCGTCACGGCCATGTTGATGGCCATGGGCAACAGAAACGCGAGGGGATAGAGCACGAACACGCTCAGCACATAGAACGGCGCAGTGGTGTGTGGCGGATTGGCCTGCACGCTGAAATACGCCTGCGCGAGCATCCGCAGGAGCGTATTGACCAGATAATACCAGCCCACGGCGCGGAGTAGCAGGAGACCACTGCGCTTGTGGGACAGTAGCAATGCGTAGGCGATGCAAAGTGCCGCGCAGGGATAGAGCATGTCCGCTCCGCTGAAGCCGCTCACGCTGCCGTCACCCAGAGCGAGCGCAAGCCAGTAGAGTGCCAAGAGATAGTTGCCCACCAGCGCGATGACCGCCCAAACCTTTGCGCCGCCACGGCAAGGGAGCAGCGTCTGGGCGGGTTTCATCCCGCCGATGACCCCAGCGGCGAGCAGGACAGGGACAATCCGCAACACGTCTTGCAGAGTGAAGAGCAACAGCTCCCAGCCAAAGTGCGCATAGAGCGGATTTTGCCCACTGAGAATGGACACACGCGCCAAGGACAAGAGCGCATACAAAATGCCCACGCACAATAGTTGCTTGTTGAACGTGATGGTTTTCTTTTGGCGGAAGCATAGCCATAGAAACAAAATCGCGATTACGGTCGGGTCAAAGTTCAGCGGAACGGTGTAGGTGTCGAGGATTGCGCCGTCTGTGTGGGCAAACGCGCGTGTCACAAAATAGTGCCCCAATGACGCGGCGATGTCAAATCCTGCGGAAACGAGCAAAAGAAACAGACCGTGCTTTTCGTCCCGCGCATCGGGGGAGAGCAAGAGCACCAAGGCCGAGGCGGTGACCAGTGAGCCCAGAATCCCCGCGCTGAAATTCTGCAAGCCGTTCGTTTCACGGGACAGCAAACCGCTGACGAGCGTCCACGCAAGGGTCAGAACACCCGCAATGATGAGCGTGATGAGCGCGGTGTTGCCCAGCTTGCGCGTGAAGGCGCGTTTGTCCAGCAGGGGTGGCGGCGAGGACACGATCGCCTCGGAAAGCGCATCGCGCCCCAAAAGATAGTCCACGCTCACGCCAAAGAGCGCGGCAATCTGCGGCAAAAGTGCCACATCGGGCATGGACGCTCCCGTCTCCCACTTGCTCACCGCCTGCGGCGTAACGTGGAGGCTCTCCGCCAACTGCGCCTGCGTCTGCCGCGCGTCCGTCCGCAATGTGCGGAGTATCTGCGCCGTCGTGGCCATCGCGTTCTCCTCAAGTCAAGTCTTGCGCGTATTATAGCATATCTGTGTGCGGAAATACAAGCCGAAATGCCCACGAAGCCGCGCAACCGTTGGTTGTGTGCACAAAAAACGGCCACCCGCAAGGCGGTGACCGTTTTTTGCAACTCTTCGCTTACTTGGCGAAGAGCGTGCCGAACCATTCAGTGACGAGCCCGAAGATGTGGGAGATGACAGGAACCCCCCCTAAACGCCCGGCCACGTAGCAACAAAACCTGCGCATTTTGGCAGTTTTGGGTCTCCAAGGGGTTGACACGGGGCGTGAAAAGCGGTATAATACTCGAGCACCCCAAAAGTGAGCCAGAAAT
>JAISJQ010000071.1 GCA_031261445.1 Oscillospiraceae bacterium
GGCAGAAGACAGAGGGCAGACTTAGCCCGATGCTCTGTCTTCTGCCCTCTGATATCTGCTTTCTACACCACGGACGCGCGATGTGCGCCCCTACGGGTGGTTGGTGTACGCTGCACAAAATCGAAAAAGTAAATGCGGTAACCCTAGGATACTCCGCCAAAACCCCATCCACCGAAAACCCATTGTGCAAATTGCACAATTATTCCCCCGTCTACACGCAAATAATCTATTTGACATTTGCGTCAAAATCCTGTAATATACTATACATATCTTTTTACTATGCAATTGTGAAGGAGATCCCCATGTTGGCGTTCCCACAAGACGGCCTCAGCCGCGACGAAGTGCTCGCGTCTTTGGACGAATACCGCGCCGCAGACGGCGACTGGCAAGGCGGCAAGACTTGGTCGCTGGTGTACTACGCGGGCGAAGAAATCACCCAGCTGGCGGAAGACGCATACCGCAAATACTTCCACACCAACGCCCTGAATCCCTTTGTCTTCCAGTCCCTAAAACGGCTGGAGACCGAGACGCTCTCCATGGTCGCCAGCCTCTTCCATGGGGACGACGACACCGTGGGCAGTCTCACCAGCGGCGGCAGCGAGAGCATCCTCATGGCGCTCAAGACCTATCGCGACGAGGCGCGGGTACTGCACCCAGAAATCACCGAGCCGGAAGTCGTGCTTCCCATCTCTGCCCACGCCGCGTTTGAGAAGGCCGCGCATTATTTCGGTCTCAAGCTCATCCACGCGCCGCTGGCCGACGATTACCGCGTAGACATCGCGGCGGTGGAGTCGCTCATCACGCCCAACACCATCCTGCTGGTGGGCTCTACGCCGCAATATCCCCACGGTGTCATCGACCCCATTGAAGAGCTGGGCGCACTGGCGCTGAAGCACGGTTTGCGCCTGCATGTGGACGCGTGCCTAGGCGGCTTTACCCTGCCGTTTGTTCGTGAACTGGGCGGCGAAGTGCCCCCGTTCGACTTCGCCGTGCCGGGCGTTACGTCCATCTCCGCCGACCTACATAAATACGCCTTCGCGGCCAAGGGTGTTTCGGCGCTGCTGTATCGAAACGCGGACATCCGCAAGTTCCAGTACTTTGCCTACGGCAACTGGCCGGGCGGGCTGTTCATCTCTCCCAGCGCCACGGGCACGCGCCCTGGCGGCGCGATTGCCTCCGCGTGGGCGGCGCTGAAGTTCATCGGGCAAAAGGGCTATCTCGAAATCACACAGTCCATCCTAGACACCACCAAAAAGCTCGTTGACGGCATCAACGCCATCGACGAACTCTACGTGCTCGGCGAGCCCCCCGCGGGCATCTTCGCCTTCGCGTCCGACACCCTCAACGTCCACGCGCTGGCCGACATTCTGGAGCACAAGGGCTGGGTCATTGACCAGCAGGTCAACCCCAGCAACCTGCACTTCATGGTCACGCCCGCCCATGCTGGCGTGGAAGAACCGTTCCTGCGCGACCTGCGCGAGAGCGTGGAGATCCTGAAGGCGCACCCAGAGGACTTCGCCGCCGGCTCTGCCGCGCTCTACGGCATGAGCGCCGCCATCCCCGACCCGGGCATCGTCAACCAGTTCATCAAAGAGGCCTACAGCCGCTTCATGACGCTCGGCGGCGAATTCAGCTTTGAGGGACTTGTATAGATAATAGGTAATAGTGAATAGTGAATAGGTGTTGCAGGTCAACCATTCCGCGCAACTCTATAATCTAGCATCCCGTAGGGGCGCGCATCGCGCGTCCGCCGCGCCCCCACAAACCTTAGTTTTCCAGCGGGCGAGCACAGCTCGCCCCTACAGACACAGTAAAGTTATCCACTAAGAAAAGGTGAGATTATGGCTGAAGTTCAAGATGCAAATGTTTTGCCCCGCGCGGCGACGCCCGAAAGCGTCGGCGTGTCCTCTCGTGCGGTGCTGAATCTGCTGGACGAATTCGACAAGCAGGGGCTGGAATACCACGGCCTAATGATTCTGCGCCATGGGCAGGTGGCGTATGAAATTTTTCGCCGCCCCTACGCGCCGGATATTCCCCACAACATCTATTCATTCTCCAAGTCCATCGCGGCCACGGCGGCGGGCTTTGCCATTGATGAGGGACTGTTTCGTCTGGATTCCCGCATCAGCGAGCTATTCCCCGAATACCAGCCCACCCGCGCGGCGGGCTTCAAGCAGCAGTACATTGACCGCTGGAACGCCGTCACCGTCCGCCACATTATCACCATGACCAGCGGGTTGGCGTTCGACGTCTTCCACCAAAACAGCTCGCCAGACTGGGTGAAGGATTACCTGCATTCCAAACTGCGCGACGAGCCGGGGACGAAATTCCACTATACCAACGAGTGCGCCTACCTCATCAGCGCGCTGGTAACGAAACTGACAGGGCAAACCATGTTCGAATACCTCACGCCGCGCTTTTTCCAGCCGCTGGGGATTGCCGTGCCGTATTCCGAGACGGACGCGCAAGGGCGGCAGGCCGGCGGTTGGGGCATCTACTGGACGCTGGAGGATTCCGCCAAATTTACGCAGGTGTATCTCAATAACGGAAAATGGAACGGCGTGCAGGTGCTACCTGAATGGTGGGCGAAAGAGGCGACCAGTGCGCTCGTCAGCAACGCCGACAACTTCAAGCGCGACAGCCGCGCGGGCTACGGCTACCAGTTCTGGCAGTGCTCGCTACCCAACACCTACGCCAGCCGCGGCATGTTTTGCCAGCAGGGCATTGGGATGCGCGACTACGACGCAGTGTTTGTGTTCTTTGGCGCGGATGCCGACGAGCAGAAGCCCTACGACGTGATTTACCCGCACTTCCCCAGCGGTTTTGTGGACGACGGCGCAGAAGTGGACGAAGCCGCGCTGGAACTGATCCACACGCGCGCCGCGACGCTCAGCTTCCCCGAGCCGCCCGTCTCGCCGCGCTATGCCGAAAAAGAAGCCGCGCTGCAGAACAGCACGCTCAAGCTGCGCCACCAACTAATCCTCAACCTGACCAGTTACCCGCAAAGCTTTTTGCCCATGACGGTCAACCAAATGGCGGTGGACCGGGCGGGGAACATCAACAACATTCGCCTCTCGTTCAGCGAAAACGAGCTGCAATTTTCGTGGACAGAGGGCAAGGACGCGCGGTGGAAAAACAGCGTGCCGCTGGGACTGGATGGCGGCTACCGCGTGGGGCATGTGTCGCTCTCTGGTTTTGAGCTGGAGACGCGCGGCTATGCGCACTGGCTGGACGAGAACACGCTCTTCCTCTCCATCCGCCCCATGGAAAGCGGCTGCAACCGCACCTTCCGCATCACCTTCAGGGGTAAGTGCGTGCGCGTGCAACCGGGCGGCACGCCGGAATTTGTCGCCATTGCCAACAATCTGGCGAAGCTTTCCAAACAATATCTGGGCGGCTCAAATTTCCTGCACTTCTGGAGTCGACAGATATTCAAGATTGCGCCGAAAATCCTCGAAAGCGCCATCAGAGGCCAGGTAATAGTGAATAGTGAATAGGTGTTTGTGGGATGACCTGCTGCGCTATCCCTCAATCCTGTACCCTCACGCCTCGTTGCCGTCCGGTGTTCCCCCAAACGCACTGCGCGCCCCTACTGGACGCTAGATCCCCCCACAACCTTTCCGCCAAAAGACTATTCACTATTCACTATTACCTATTCACTAAACCTTATTACTTGGAGAAACAGATGCCGAACCAAAAACGCGACACCGCCCTGACCGTCGGGCGCATCCTGCTGTTGAGTCTGCCGTATGCGTGGATTTCCATCTTCAACAGCGTGCTCGACAACGGTCTGCCCGTCATCCTCACCGCGCCGATTGAAGACGGCGGTTTGGCGTTGAGCTACACCCTCAAAGGCGTGGTGATGGCGCTGGACAACATTTTGGGGCTCTTCCTCTTGCCGATTTTCGGTCGTCTGAGCGACCAATCCAAAAACAAATGGGGCAAGCGCACGCCCTTCATCCTCGTGGGCGGGATCGCGGCCACGGGGCTGTGGGCGGCCACGGGTTTGGTGCTGGGGACGCATATTGTGTGGCTGTTCATCACTATCCTGACCTCCGCACTGGCGTTTTTGGCCATCTCCCGCCCGGCGAGTTTGGCCATTCTGCCGGACTTCACCCCCTTGCCCCAACGCCGCTTTGCCAACTCCCTGACGCAAGTGGTCTCCATCATCTGCACAGCCGTGGGCATTGGCATCATCGCCCTGCTCACCAAGCCCGGCTATCCGTACATTTTCTACGGCGCGTCGGCGATTATGCTGGTGTTCGTGGTGCTCTATGTGCTCTTTGTGCACGAGCGCCAATGGACGACAGACGCGGTGCGTGCTGTGCAGGCTCTGCCAGAAGAGGCCGCCGAAAAGAAAGCCCCCAAAAACAAAAAGCCCCTGATTCTGCTCCTGCTGGCGGTGTTCTTCTTCTACATCGCCTACAACGGTCTGGTCTCGTCCCTCTCCAACTACGCGGTGGACTTTTTGCATCTGGACAAAAACAAGTTCATCGTGCCCCAAGCCGCTACGCTCGCCATGGCCATGTTCGCGGCCGTGCCGGTGGCCAAAATCTCCGCCAAAGTCAAGCGCAAGCTGTCGCTGGTGGTGGGCATTGCGGTGATGATCGGCGCGTTTATTCTGGCGGGCGTGCAACCGACCCTGAACGCGCGGATGTTCGCCAGCTTCCTATTGGTGGGCGCAGGTTTTTCGGCAGTGATTGTGAACCTGTATCCCTATGTGCTGGAGCTGAGCGACGACGAGAAAATCGGCGAGGGCACAGGCATTTTCAACATGGTGATGACCGTGGCCATGGTGCTCACGCCTGTGTTTTCTGGGTGGCTGGCGGATCTGTGGGGCATCGCCACGCTGTTTCCGTATTGCATCATTGCGCTGGTCATTGCGCTGGGCTTCCTCTTGCTCGTCAAAGAACCCAAAGACACAATGCAGGCATAACGTCAATAGACTGAGAACAATCCCGCGCTCGATAACAATTGGAGGAACTCATGCCCCTAACCAAAGACGAAGTCCTTGCGCTCGACACGCAATACAACCAGCACCCTTGGTTGCCCGGCGCGGCACAACCGCTGGCGATTGCGCGTGCCGAAGGTGTGTATTTCTGGGACTATGACGGCAAAAAATACATCGATCTATCCAGCCAGCTGACCTGCAACAACATCGGCTGGGGCAACCAAAAAGTCAGCGATGCCATCAAGGCGCAGCTGGATGAATTTGCATATCTTGCCCCTGCGCACGCCTTTGCGGGGAAGAGCCAACTGGCGGAGCGGCTGGTAAAATTGGCAAACGGAGACAACCCCGACGCGTTTGCCAAGGTGTTCTTCACTCTGGGCGGCAGCGATGCCAACGAGGCCGCGCTGAACATGGCACGCACCGTCACGGGGCGGCCGAAAATCCTCTCGCGCTACCGCAGCTACCATGGCTCAACGCTGGGTAGCGGCAACATTTCGGGCGATCCGCGCCGCTTTTCGCTGGAAAAACCCGCCGCCAACGGCTTCCTGAAGTTTTTTGACCCCTACCTCTACCGCGCACCCATCGCGTTTGCGGACGATGCCGAGGCCAGCGCCTACTACCTGCGCCAGCTGGAGGAGCAGATTATCTACGAGGGCGCGGACGAAATCGCCGCCGTGTTCATTGAGCCCATCACGGGCGCGAACGGCGTGATCATCCCGCCCGGCGGCTACCTACAGGGCTTGCGTGCGCTGACGCAAAAGTACGGCATTCTGCTCGTGGCCGACGAAGTGATGGCGGGTTTTGGTCGCACGGGCAAGGCCTTTGCGCACCAGCACTGGGGCATCGTGCCGGACATCATCAGCTTTGCCAAGGGCGTCACCAGCTCGTATGCACCGTTGGGCGGCGTGATTGTCAGCCGAGAGATTGCCGACTACTATCAAGACAAAGTGTTCCAATTCGGCCTGACCTATTCCGGGCATCCGCTGGGCATTGCGGCGGGGAACGCGTGTCTGGATTTCTACGAAGAGACGGCACTGTTCGACCATGTGCAAGAGCTGGGCACGCACTTTGCCGCGCGACTGGACGCGCTTGCCGCCAAGCACGCCATTGTTGGCGAAGTGCGGCACATCGGTTTGTTCGGCGCGGTGGAACTGGTCAAAGACCCCGACACCAAAGAGCCATACGTCCCCTATGGCGGCAATCTGGGGCAGGTGTTCGCGCTCCTGCGTGCGGCGGGCATCTCGACCTACGGCCGCGAGAACAACATCAACGTCACCCCGCCGCTGACCATCACAAAGGCGGAACTGGACGAGGCATTGGACATTCTTGACCATGTGCTGGGAGAAATAAACAAGTAATGATGTTTAGTGAATAGTGAATAGTGAATAGATGTTGCACCGAAACACTGTTCCAGAAACCTATTCACTATTCACTATTAACTATTCACTAAGGAGAAAGCTATGCTGTCCCCCCAAGAACAAAGACTGAAAGATGCCTCCTCTGTCGCCGATCGCGTGTCGCGCGTGCGCGGGGCGCGGCCAGCCATTGACGTGGAGCGTGCGCTGTATTTCACCGAGAGCTTCCGCCGCACCGAGGGGCAGCCGCTGGTGCTGCGCTGGGCAAAGGCGCTGCACCATTTTGCGCAAAATGCCACGGTGTATGTGGACGCGGACGTGCCCATCGCGGGCAAAATCGGCGCAGGGGAGCGCTATGGCGTTCTCTATCCCGAGCTGGACGGCGACATCTACCCTGCCGCGCTGGCCAACATCGCCGCGCGTGAGAACAGCCCGTTCGACCTGAGCGAACCCGACAAGCGCGTCATTCTCGAGCAGATCGCCCCCTACTGGGCAGGCAAGACCTTCCACGAGGCGCTGGACAAAGCCATCCCCGCCGAAACCTACCCGCTCATCTACAACCCCGACGGCTCGAGCCGCTTCATCGTCAACGAAACAGCGTCGTTCCGCTCGTCCATCCAGTGGGTGCACGACTACGAAACACCGCTGACAATCGGATTTTTGGGCATCCGCGCAGGGGCGCAGGCCAAGCTGGACGCGCTTGACCCGTTCGACCCTGTGGATATCGCCGAGAAAAAGCCGTTCTATCAGGTCATTATTCTCACCGCTGATGCCATCATCCTCTGGGCGCAGCGGCACGCCGATTTGGCGCGTCAGCTGGCCGCCGACGAGGCCGACCCCACCCGCCGCGCCGCCCTGCTGACCATTGCCGAGACGTGCGAAAAAGTCCCCGCACATGGCGCGACCACCTTCCGCGAGGCCGTGCAGAGCCAGTGGTTCATCCAGCTCTTCAGCCGCGCCGAGCAGAAGACCGGCACCATCATCAGCAACGGCCGCATGGATCAATATCTGTATCCGTATTACCAGTCTGACCTAGCAAAAGGCACGGTAACACCCGAACTTGCACAAGACCTTTTGGAGTGCGTGTGGGTGAACATGGCGCAATATGTGGATCTCTACCTGAGCGAAGTGGGCGGCGCGTTCAACGAGGGCTATGCCCACTGGGAGGCCGTCACCGTGGGCGGCCAGACCCCCGACGGCCGCGACGCCACCAACGATTTGACCTATCTCATCCTCAAGAGCAAGCGCGATTTTCCGCTCAACTACCCCGACCTGGCCGCGCGTATCCACACCGGCTCGCCCCGCCGCTATCTGTTCGATGTGGCCGAGACCATCAAGGACGGCACGGGTTTCCCCAAGCTCATCAACGACGAAGAGGTCATCCCGCTCCTGTTGGCCAAAGGCGCGGCGTTCCCCGAGGCGTATGACTACGCTGTGTCGGGCTGTTCGGAAGTGCGTATGCCCAACCGCGACACGTTCACCAGTCCCTGCGCGTATATCAACTTTGCCGCGGCGGTGGAGCTGACGCTTTATGGTGGCAAGATGCTGAAATACGGCGAGGAACAACTCACGGACGCGCCCGCGCCGGACTACGCCACCTTTGACGAGTTGTTCGCCGAATACCTAAAGCAACAAAAGAACCTGATTCGCCACGCCTTTGTGCAGCAATACCATGTCAATCGCCTGCGGGCGCAGCACTTTGCCGCGCCGCTGGGCTCGTCGCTCCATGCGCTGTGCCTGGAAAACGCGCTGGATATCCACACCGAGCACATCCCCGGCGGGCTGGATCTGGGCTACTTTGAGTGCATCGGCTTTGCCACGGTGATCGACTCCCTGGCGGCCATCCGCAAGGTGGTGTACGAGGACAAAACGGTTTCGCTGGATGAACTGCGGGTCGCTCTGCGTGCCAACTTCGAGGGTGCTGAGCCCCTGCGCCATCGCCTCCTGCACGCCCCGGCCTACGGCAACGATGACCCGGCCATCGACGAAATCGGCAAAATCATTGACCGCGAGGCGCTGGCGTTCACCGAACAATATTGCGCGTCACTGGGCGTGCGGCTGGATTTGCGCTATGTGCCGTTCACCAGCAACGTACCCTTCGGCAAGGTGATCAGTGCTACACCCAATGGACGAAAAGCATTCACGCCGCTGTCCGATGGCTCGTCCGCGTCACAGGGGGCGGACCGCAAAGGCCCCATCGGCGTGCTGCTGAGCAACTACGCCACCAAGAACTACGACCGCGCCCACCGCGCCGCGCGACTGCTGAACGTGAAGCTCACGCCCGCCTGCGTGGCCGGGGAAGAGGGCACGGCGCAGCTCGTGCGCTTCATTGAGGGCTGGCGCGACTTGCGCCTGTGGCACGTGCAGTTCAATGTCATCAACCAAGAGACGCTGTTGGCCGCCAAGGCCGACCCAGAGGCCTACCGCAACCTGCTCGTGCGCATCGCGGGCTACAGCGCGTATTTCTGCGAGCTCTCCAGCGACCTGCAGGACGACCTGATTGCCCGCACGGCGCACGCGGCGTTATAGGGGGATAGGCGGTTGTTTAATCCGTTTGTAGGGGCTTTTCTGTGCTCGTCCGCTGTTGAGAAGGCAGAAGACAGAGGGCAGATTTTTAGGCGCAAATCTGTCCTCTGTCTTCTGATTTCTGTCCTCTGCCAGACCTAGAGGTTGGTGACATCCACCGCGGCGGCACAGGGCGCGGGGATGACCTGCATTTCGTTGCCGTCCGGATTGAAAATCGACAACCCGGTGGATTGTGAGGCTTCGTAGGTGTTGCCGGTTTCTGGGTTGACGGCCGCGCCGTAGACATCGTTGTAGTAGCTGCCGTTGTTGATGCGGCGCACCAAATTGCCGTTGCCATCGAACAAGAAGGTGTTGCCGCTGGAGTAGGAGGACGCGACGGTCACTTGATTATTCACCGTATCGACCGCGATATCGCCCTCATAGATATATCCTTGGAACTGCTGCTGATTGCTAATGGTGTCGCTCGCGCCGTCTATCGTGGTCAGCAAGGAAGCGTTCGCAGAGTTTACATAATTGGGGTTTTCACTGGTGACATACACCTTGTTGGTGTTGGGGTTGACGGCAATGCGATAGGCCTGATCAAAACCGGGAATTGTTTTGATGACCTGATTCGTTGCGCCGTCAATCACCTGCACATAGCCGGCGCCATTTTGGTCCGTTTCGGACACATAGATCTTGTTGGTGACCGGATTGACCGCGACGCTATACGGCGCACCCAGCGTGGGGATTTGCGCGACCACCGTGTTGGTCGCGGCGTTGATCACGTCCAAATGCTGTCCGTCCGAATCGGCCACGTACACATAGTTTGTGGTTGGATTCACGGCGGCTTTGCCGTGGAAGTCGCCCTGAATGGTCGTGACGACCTGATTGGTGTTTAGGTTGAGCACTTGCATCGTGCCGTTGTACTCGGTGACATAGGCGAGCTTTGTGTTCTGGTTGATGGTGATGTCTGTGGGCTCATCGGCCAGAGGAATCGAGCCCACCTTCTTGCCAGTCGCGCCGTTCCAGATATCAATGCTCTGCGCGCATTGGTTGGCGGTGTAGGCGCGCGCGGTGTCCGGCTCAGTGTTTACTGTGCCGCCGCCGCCGGCTGGTCCTTGTGGTCCTTCTGGGCCAGTTGGACCGGGAACGCCTTGCGGTCCTGCAGGGCCTTGTGGCCCGGGAAGACCCGCTGGTCCTTGCGGGCCGGAAGCACCGGGGGCACCGGGTTCTCCTTGTGCCCCGGGAACGCCCGCCGGGCCTTGGGGGCCGGGAGCGCCGGGCGCACCTGCCGGTCCCTCAGGTCCTTGTGGCCCGGGAACACAGCACGTGTTTTGTGGGGTGCATTGATTACAGCAGGGGTCATATCCATAGATGTCCATCTCCTAAATCCTTTCGCTTTGTGCTAGTTTTCGCGTAGTCGTAGTATAGTCCAACTACGTTATAGCATATGCCAAGGGTTGGGAAAGGTGATGAATCGCGGAAGAAGAATCATAGTGGTGGGGGTTAATACTAATCCGCAATAAAAATCATTGCATATCGCGACAGATGTAGGGGCGACCCTTGTGGTCGCCCTTTGCGCAAAACGCGTTATCGGGGCAACCACAAGGGTTGCCCCTACGAAAGCATTTCTAATCCGGGATAGTATTAGATGTGATAGAATTTGATGCAAAATCGACATCTGAATGCCGATTTGAGCGGAGATGTCTTGTTATCACAAGGAAAAACAGAACTAGCACTGTTACTAGCACTAGTACTAGTGCTGTTAATAGTGCTGAATGTTTTCGTCACAAGCAAGCGGCATATCTAGACACGATGTCTTCCTACGGACGGCGCAAGTTCTAAAGAACGCCGCGCGGGAGTATAGTGGCTGTATGAACATACAAGAAACAATCTTTCAACGCATTGCCCGGGCGCAGCGGAACGCCGCGCCGATTGAGGCGCAGGCACATTTTTACCACGATCTGCGCTTTGATTCGCTTTCTTTCATCTCTCTCTTGGTCGACCTTGAGGGCGTGTTTTCCATTGTCTTTGACCTCGCGGAGATGCAGGAGTGTCTGGAGGTCGGTCGCCTTGTGGCGTTGGTGCAAGAAAAAACAAGGGGAAGGTATGATTAGAGAATTGCTGTTGAATCAAACCCATTGGGCAAAGACCGCCGTCATCGATGGAGACGACACCCTCACCTATGGCCAGCTCGCCCAGCGTGCTGCGGGGATTTGTGCGCAACTGCCAACGGATGGGGGCAACATCGTCGCCGTTTTCCTGCCCAACAGCGCGGACTACCTCGCCGCACTCTTCGGTATCCTCATGGGCGGCTTGACGGTGTTTCCGCTGAGTATCACGCTGACTGAGCCCGAAATCGCCGCGCTCCTCGCGCAGCTGAACGTGCAAACGGTCGTGACGACTAAAGAGCATTGGTCAATGTTCAATTCGTTAGATAATCCACCGAAAATCCTGTGTGTGGAGGACATTGCGCCCTGTGCCGTGGAGGCTCTGGCGTCCGTGCCCGCAACCGCGCCGGGTACGCCGATGGTGTTGCTGAGCACGTCGGGCACTTACGGCAAGGCGAAAATTGTGATGCTCTCAGAGCAAAACATGGTCACCTGTGTGCAGAATCATTTGGACAAAATGGCGCACGAGAAATGCGAAGAAGAGATCCGTTATCTGCTCTGCACGCCGTTTTCCTCGGCGTATGGCATGTTTATCTTGCTTTTCCTTGCGCTGGAGGGCTACACCCTTGTCTTGATGCGCGAGACGTTCACGTTGGACGCGTTTTATCGAACGATTGCGCGGTACAAGGTCACACATTCCGAAACGGGCACGGCCGCGATCACGCTGATGGCACAAAATGCCTGGCGAGAGATTCCTTACGATATCACTTCCGCGCGTTGGTATGGCTTTGGCGGCAGCGGCATTTCAAAAGAGCTGCTCGGTCAATTGCGCACAAGCTTTCCGTGGGCGGAGTTTTGGCCGGGCTATGGCATGACAGAAACCTCGCCGATGGTCAGCAAAGTAAACCAGCACTTGCCCACCTCTAAGCTGGCCAGTGTGGGCACGGCCGTTAAGAGCATGACCATCATGGTGGAGGTGGACGGGGTACGGACAAACGCGCCGTTTGTGCAAGGCGAAGTGGTGGTCAAAGGGACAAACGTGATGCTGGGCTACTACGAGAACGAGGCGGAAACCGCCAAGATGATCCGCGACGGCTGGCTGCACACCGGCGACGTGGGGTATTTGGACGAAGAGAAGTACCTCTACATTTGCGGACGCATCAAGAACATCATTTTGGTGCGCGGGTTCACGGTGTACGCCGAGGAAGTGGAGGCATGCATCCTGAGCAGCGGGCTCGCGCAGGCCTGTGTTGTCTATGGCAAACCCGATGGCGCGGGCAACGAGAAGGTGTGCGCCGAGATTGTGCCGATCGCCCCGGGTGTCACGGCAGAGAGCATACAGGCCTGGTGCAGCAGCCACCTTGCGGCGTATAAATGCCCACAGGAGCTCATCCTGAAAGACGCGCTGGACAAAACCGCCACCGAAAAAGTCAAACGCCTATGAAGCTGATTGATTTTCCGGGTCTGAATTGCTACGGCAACAGCCTCATTAGCATCGTCCATGATTTTGGGGTGGACTATGAGATAGCCTTTAGCAATCTATGGTCTGAAACAGATTTCCGATATAACCCGTCCACAAAAGCGTTTGTGTCTAAGCGTCTGTTGGCGAGCCTGCACGTGCTCGGCGCACGCTGCACCGCGTTGCCTTGCGCCA
This sequence comes from Oscillospiraceae bacterium, assembly GCA_031261445.1. Taxonomy (GTDB): domain Bacteria; phylum Bacillota; class Clostridia; order Oscillospirales; family Acutalibacteraceae; genus WRKY01. Next base: position 12,577 of record JAISJQ010000071.1, read on the forward strand.
CGCCCGAAGAGACAGCGAGCAGCATGGCAGACTTAGGCACGGGCGCATGTTTGGTGGTGGGCATGGATGCCTTGCACACGCCGTGGAATCCGAACTACGGTGTCTTTCATGGAGATCATTACTTTATCGCGATGACGACAGGAGAGAGGCAAGTACTTTTCTATGATCCGACTTACCATAAAAGAAAAGAAAAAATGCCCTATGAGCTTTATCTCGAACACGCGAACGAGCTGCTCCTTGTAGAGCCTTGCGCGAAAGAATCGTTGGAAATCGATCACAAAAGCGAAATCCAAAACGTGCTTGCCCAGAGCTCGAAGACCTGCTTGGAATTGCGCACGTGGCTGGAAGGCTTGCTGGAGGACAGACGCGCGGACTGGGAAGTGCCCGCCAAATATGTGGAATGCCTGATGAACAATCGCTATTTGTACGCGCATTATCTGGCGCATCGTGCGCCGGAACTTTTATCCAGCGCACAACTTTTTGACGAGAGCTTCTTTGCGCGTTGGGTCGCGGTGAAAAACGGTCTGATAAAAGCCGCGATTGTACGAAACAATCGCAGCTTGATTGAAGACATAGTCCGTCACCTGTCGAGCCTCATGGAACTAGAGCGCGGCGCGGCAGAGAAGATGCAACTATGATTGCGCCAAAAAAGATACAGGCATGATGCCGCAAAGCCTCACGCCTGTTTCCTCATGCCTCATTGGTGACCCGGACGGGACTCGAACCCGTGATGCCGCCGTGAAAGGGCGGAGTCTTAACCGCTTGACCACCGGGCCGTTGGAGGACTAGCCGGCATATTATAGCATATCGAGCGAAAAAAAACAAGCCCCTTGTTGTTCAATGAACAATTAACAATGAACAATGGACAATTGTCCACCTCCCTGATTCCTTGTTCCTCTCTGGTTGGGGCGGCAAGAAGCCGCCTTGAGCCTAGCGCCCCAACAACACAAACGGCAAGCTCGTCAGCCAATCAAACAGCATGAACAGTGCGCCGCTGATGCCGCCGATGAGGCCATCCAGTAGCCCCAGTAGCACCGCCGCAATCAAGCCCCACTGGATATAGTCCGCGTACTGGTGGACAAAGCGCGTGTATTGATAGGGCAGGATGCGTTGCAGGGCGTTGTAGCCGTCCAGCGGCGGCAGGGGGATTAGGTTGAACACGGCCAAAGACAGGTTGATCTGCGCGGCGGCGGTCAGGATAAGCGAAGCATAATACGCCCACTGCACCTGCCCAGCGCCGGCCAAATAGTACACCGCGTTGGCGATGAGCAGAAGCAGAAAAGAGAAAATTAGGTTGCTCACGGGCCCGGCCAAGGCGGTATAGGCCAGTCCCTTTTTGCTGCCACAGCGCATGTTGCGCGGATTGACGGGCACGGGTTTGGCGTAGCCGAAGCCGGCCAAAAAGATGAGCAGTGCACCGAACAAATCCAGATGCGCCAAGGGGTTGAGCGTCAGCCGCCCGGCTAGGCGCGGCGTTTCATCGCCCAGACGGTTGGCCATCCACGCGTGGGCGAATTCATGCATCGGCAGGCACACAAAGAGCACGAACGCGCTGGCGCACAGATCCACCAGCAGGTCAGCCCCGCTCAGTTCCCCGCGAATTAAGCTCCAAAGCATATGCAACTCCTTGTTTCAAATGAACAATGGCTTGTGGAAACCAGCGGGCGAGTACAGCTCGCCCCTACAGGTAGTATGCGATCGAATCGGTGAACCCAAACAATTGTTCATTGTTCTTTGTCCATTGTTAATTGGAAAAAGCCCCTGTGGCCGTTTTGTAGCGCTTGACGGCGAAGCGTGCCATGCGCCACCAGAAGGGTTCCATGGTTTTGGCCACGTTTTTCAGCTCTGCGACAACGGGAATGTTCTGCGGACAGTGTCGCTCGCACTTTTTGCAGCCCACGCACTCGCTGGCGGCGGCGTAGTTTTTGGAAGTGAGACCGGCGGAAGAGGCGTATTGCTGCGTGCCTGTCTTGTGGTTGATGGTAAAGCGGGTGTTGTACGCGCCAAAGCAGCCGGGGATGTTCACGCCCTTCGGGCAGGGCATACAGTAGCCGCAACCCGTGCAGGGCACTTTGGTCAGACTGCGCAAAATCCCCGCCACCTCGTCATAGACCGCTCGCTCTTCGGCGGTGACCATGCCCACGGCGGCGGCATCTGCCACGGAAAGATTGTCGCGAAGCATCTCCATTTTGGGCATCCCAGAGAGACACAGCGTCACTTCTGGCTGATCATACAACCAGCGGAACGCCCACGCCGCCAATGAACGCGCTGGGTCGGCTTTTTTGAACGTTTTTTGCGCCTCTACGGGCAGCGAATCCGCCAGCCGCCCACCCAGCAGGGGTTCCATGACCATAACGGGGATGCCCTTGGCGGCGGCCGCCTTCAGTCCTGCCACGCCCGCTTGATAGTTGGGGTCGGAATAGTTATACTGAATCTGCACAAAGTCCCAGTCGCGCAGTTCTAGGAGCTTCAGGAAGTCCGTGCCCAAACCGTGGAACGAGAAGCCCAGACGGCGAATCTGCCCGCTGGCGCGTTTTTTCGCGATCCACTCTTCCAGACCCCAGGAGAGCAGTTTTTCGTACTGACCGGGGTCGGTGAGCATGTGCAGGAGGTAGTAGTCGATGTGGTCGGTCTGGAGACGCTTGCAGGAGATGTCGAAGTATTTGTCGAAATCCGCGCCGCTTTTCAGGAGGATGAGCGGGAGCTTCGTGGCGATGTGGAACGCGTCGCGCAGGCCGGTTTCGGCCAGCACGCGCCCAAACATGTCCTCGCTGCCCTGATAGATGTAGGCGGTGTCGATGTAATTCACGCCCGCCTCGTGCGCCGCCACCACCATGGCTTTGGCGCTCTCGTAGTCCTTGGGGATGCGCATCCCGCCCAGCCCAAAGACCGACAATTGCGTATTTGTTTTCGCGTCCAAACGGTATTGCATAAGAATCCTCGCAATTCAGATGGTAGAGTTCAGAGGACAGAAGTCAGAACAATCTATCCCGCAGAAATCGTTTTTTGTGTAGGGGCGAGCGCAGCTCGCCCCTACAACAATTGTCCATTGTTAATTGTCAATTGTTCATTGCTGATACTCCGCCAAAAAGCTACCGAGGGAATTGCTCAGGCCGGCCAGTTCATCGGCGGGGGGGAGGTAGACGATGCGGAAGTGATCCGGCTCTGGCCAGTTGAAGCCGCGCCCGTTGACGAGTAGCACGTGTTTAGAACGCAGGAAGTCCATGCAGAACTGGCGGTCGTCGGTGATGTTGAAGCGTTTGGCGTCGATCTTGGGGAAAATGTAGAACGCGGCATCTGGCGTGGTGGTGTGCAAGCCCGGGATGGCGTTGACGGCCGCCACGATGGCTTTGCGCTGTTCGTACACGCGACCGCCGGGCTGTAGCATGGCATCGGTCTCCGTGAAGTTGGCCAGTGCCGCCGGGACGATGCGTTGCGCGGGGACGTTGGCGCACAGGCGCATACTGGCCAGCACGTTGATGCCCGCCACGAAGTCCTCTGTGCCCGTTTTGTCCCCAGCCAGCGCCATCCAGCCCACGCGGAAGCCGCAGATGATATGCGATTTGCTCAGGCCGTTGAACGTCACCGAGAAAATATCAGGGCACAGCGAAGCGATGCTGGTGTGCTCCTTGCCGTCCATGACCAAATGGTCGTAAATTTCGTCCGCGAAGAGCACGAAATCGTTTTCGCGGGCAATCTGCGCAATCTCCAGCAGGAGGTCTTTGCCATAGAGTGCGCCCGTGGGGTTGTTGGGGTTGATGATGAGGATGCCCTTGGTGCGCGGGGTGATCTTCTTTTTGATGTCCGCGATGTCGGGCGACCAGTTCGCCGCCTCATCGCAGAGATAGTGCACCGCCTTACCGCCCGCAAGGTTCGCCGCCGCCGTCCAGAGGGGATAGTCCGGCGCGGGGATGAGCATTTCGTCTCCGGGATTGAGCAGGGCTTGCATACACATGGTGATCATTTCGCTCGCACCGTTGCCGATGTAGACGTCGTCTTCTGTCACGCCCGCGATGCCTTTCTTGGCCATCTGCGCGGCGATGGAGCGGCGTGCGGCGGGGACACCTTTACTGGGGCAATAGGCCTGCGCTTTGCCGGATTCCGCCGCGAAGAGGTCGATGATTTCCTGCGGCGCAGAGAAGCCAAACGCGGCGGGGTTGCCCGTGTTGAGTTGCAGGATTTTGTGCCCAGCGGCGGCGATTTTTTCCGCTTCATCCAGTACAGGGCCGCGCACTTCGTAGCGCACGTTGGCGAGTTTTTCGGCAGGGGCGATGTGTTTCATGGTGAACTCCTAAGAACGTGTTAAAAAAGATTTTCATGCCTGAGGCAAATCGCCGCAGGCTTGCCGCGACTGCGCGAAAATTATAACACAAACCAGCCGTTTTTGCAATCTATACGGCAGAGCGCGAAAAAATCGCCCAAATGTTTGCAAAATCAAAACAAATGTGCTATACTATGCACAAGCCATCAATCGGGAGGCATTTTTATGCGCGAAACTTACCTACATTCGGAGTCCGAGCACCTCAAGCCCACCCAACGCAGGGTGCTCGCGTTTCTGCAGGCGCGTCGCCGCGATGGTGTGCCCCCGACCGTGCGCGAAATCGCCGCGGGCGTTGGGCTCAAGTCCACCTCCAGCGTGCAGGCGTGCCTGACCGCGCTGGAAAAAGCGGGCTTTGTGACCTGGGACAAAATGCACAAGCGTTCCCTGCGCCTGACGGAGGCCGACGAGGCAACCCTCCCCCGCGTGCCCCTGCTGGGCACGGTGACCGCCGGTGTGCCGATTTTGGCGGTGGAGCAGGTGGAGGACGAAATCCCCTACGCGGGCTCGCGCCGCCGCACCAGCGACCTGTTCGCCCTTCGTGTGCGCGGCGACAGCATGAAAAACGCCGGGATTTTTGGCGGCGACATCGTGTTTGTGCAACAAACGCCCGCCGCCGACAACGGCGACATTGTGGTGGCGCTGCTCGGCGACGAAGCGACAGTCAAGCGCTTTTTTGTGGAAAAAGACGGCTTTCGCCTCCAGCCAGAAAACGACGCCTACGCCCCCATCTACTGCAAAGAGCTGGTGGTTCTGGGGCGCGTTGTGGGCCTCACCAGAGAATACTAATTCAATTAACAATGAACAAAGAACAATGAACAATTGTTTGTATGGTTGCCTGTTAGATGAACACAGTGTTTGCGCACATCAGCGGGCGCACACCGTGCGCCCCTACATACAATTGTTCATTGTTCTTTGTTCATTGTTCATTGGCGATTAACGCCAAAGATGCCGCCTGCACCGCCGCAACCTAGGAGGGCGGCAACCAGAAAGACTGTTGCCGTGGCGAGACCGCCTGTCAGCAGCGCGATGACCGTGCCCAAAAGCACGGCTTCTACGAGCGCACAGCCCAGACCGATAAGCAGACCCTTTTCACCCTTACCCCGCGCCGCCACGAACGCGGCCACAAAGGCGCTCAAGCCCGCCATCGCCATGCCCAAATACGGCAACCACGCCTGCCGAATGCCAGCGGAGGGCAAAAACACCGCCGCCACCGCCAACAGCGCAAAGAACAACAGTGCGCCAATACTGCCCCCCACCAAAACGCCTTTCAGCGGCAAGCGAAACGCTTTCTTTTCCGCCACACCTTTGTTTGCCGCCTGTTCCATAGGGCACCTCCCGCCGTTTGGGACATACTTATGCGCTCGGCGGGGCGGATATTCCTGCGCTGGCGCACGACTTATTCGTGCGCGGGGTTGTCTGTCAGTGCGCTGATTTTTTCGCTCATGACCTTGAACACGGGGGCGCAGTCAAAGTCGCCGCCTGCGCCGTCCTCCTTAAAGATGGCGATGGTGTATTTTGGAGCCCACGCGGGGAAAAAGCCCGCAAACCATGCGGCGTAGAGCTCCTTGCCATTTTCGTCAAAGTGCGCCACCTGCGCCGTGCCCGTTTTGCCGCAGCCGGCCACCAGATCGCTCTTGGCGCGTTTGGCCGTGCCCTCGCGCACGGTGCGCAGGAGGGCATCCTGCAAAAAATCGGCGGTTTCGCCGCGCAAAACGGCATACGGTCCGCCGCGCTCGGTGGGGTTATATAGTGCGCCCTTCTCGTCCACAAAGCCCTCTACCAGATACGGCGGCGCGTAAAACCCGCTCGAAGCGATGACGGAAAACGCGGCGGCAATCTGCAGCGGCGTGGCGAGGAGATCCCCTTGCCCAAAGGAAAAGTTGGCCAGCGCGGCGGGCAGCGTGCGCAGCGTGTCCTCATCCGGGAGCGTGCCGCTGGCCGCCGTGATGCCCGGCGCGAGTAGCGTGCCCTGCCCGTAGCCCAACGCTCGCGTCATGTCCAGCAGTAGCTCTGGCGAGACTTTTTGCGCCAATTGCACGAAAAACGGGTTGCAGCTGTTGGCCAAGCCCTCGGCGATGGTCTGGCGACCGTGCCCGGCTTTGTTCCAGCAGCCGATGCGCACGCCGCCGATGGTGACCGATCCCTTGCACTCAAACGTCACATCGGGCGAGAGCCCCGCCTCCAGCGCGGCGGCCACAATGGTGGGCTTGAACACCGATCCCACGGGATAGGGCAAAATGGCGCGGTTGATGAGCGGCGAATGCGCGGCCTCCAGCGACGCGGCCACGTTGTTTTGGTCGTAATCCGGGCGGCTGACCATGGCGCGGATCGCCCCGGTTTTGGCATCGAGCACCACCGCCGCGCCACGGGCGATGCCCCCTTGATCCAGCGCGTCTTCCGCGATGCGCTGGATGCGCTTGTCGAGCGTCAGGCGCAGACCGGTCACGCCGTGGTAGTTGTCGTCCGCCCAATAGGCCCGCTCCCCCGCCAGCCGCTCGCCCCGCGCGTTGGTGGGAAAAACGGCGCTGAGTGCGCCGCCATGGTTGGTCAGAAAATTGTCATACGCGCGTTCCATCCCCGTGATGCCCACGCCGTCGGCATCCACATAGCCCAGCACATGCTTGGCCTGCGTGAGCGTTTCGTAACGCTGGAACGCGGCGGTGCTCAGCAAATCTGGTTGCTCGGGCACAGGCGCGGCGAGGGTCATGACGGCGGGGGACGCGTCGGCAAAGGCATCGCGTAGCTTGCTGTATGCGGCGTCGGAAAGGAGCGGACGCAGCAGCGAAAGGTTGCCCTCGCTGGGGTACGCCACCACGACGGGTTTGGTGCTGGTGTCCACCAGCGGCACGCCGTTGGTGTCGTAGATGGGCGCACGCCGCGTGGCCGCTGTGACGCGCACGCCAGCCGTCTGCGCCCCGCCCGTCTGCGCAACTTGATTGCCCAGCGCGAACAAGCGCAGCATCAGCAGGCACGCGAGCAGACAAAACAAGCCAAACGCCATCACAGCCCGTGCGGCGTGGTGGCGGTCGGCGTTTGCGTTGGTTTTTTGATTGTGCATAGCGATAGTATGCGCAGAGCCATGAACAATTAACAAAATGACTATCCCTTTGAAACATAAATGAGTGAAAAGCATTGCAAATACTGTAGAAATATGGTATAATTAGCGGGTAAATGGCGGACAAATTGCAGGTAAAGTGAGGTTTACCCCA
>JAISJQ010000042.1 GCA_031261445.1 Oscillospiraceae bacterium
GCACTCTCAGTGCAAGTCCATAAGTTCGCCACTAAGCCACCGAATCAGGAAATTGAAGAAGTTTATCAGGTTTTCCCGAACCAAATTGATGATTGCGTCCATGTTGATACTCCTTTACTTACTAGAATTGGGCAAAATCCCTCGCTCGATGATAGGGATTGTTTTGCTCTGGGTCTATTATACCACTTTCCACCCCCCCATTTTTCTAATTTAGAAAAATAAAAAAGTTTCTTGTGTAAATTATTCATATTATCTTGATGATTTGGACACATTTTCCAGAAAACGGAGGGCAGAGAGGAATGAGGATTGAGGATACAGGCGTGAGGTTTGTAGGGGCGGCAATCGGCCGCCCGCGACACGCAAAACACCGGGCGGCAGGTTGCCGCCCCTACGGTATGCAGAACAGCGGGCGATTGCCAATCGCCCACACACACATACCCCCAAAACGTTGCTCTAAAGACAAAACAACGTTTGGGGGCAACACCTATTCACTATTCACTATTACCTAATACTTGAACCCCAGTTCCACCGCCTCAATGTTGCGGGGGATCAGGTGCGCCTTTTTGGCGGGGACGATTTTCGCGATGGTGTCGGCCATGGTCTCGCGCGTGGCAAAGCCTGTGGCGGCCAGCAGTTTGCCCATCAGGATGATGTTCGCCAGCCCCTTGAGCCCGTGCTCTTCCGCCAGCGTTGTGGCGGGGACATAGTGCACCGTCACGTCATCGCGCGTCACTTTTGCGCTGATGATGGAGCTCTCCACCACCACCACGCCGCCGGGCTTGACGGTGTCGACAAACTTCTCAAAGCTCGGCTGGTTCATCACGACCAGCGCGTCGGGCGCGGTGACCAGCGGGGAGCAGATCTGCTCGTCGCTGATGCACACCGAGCAGTTCGCCGTGCCGCCGCGCATCTCCGGGCCGTAGCTGGGCAGCCACGAAACCTCGCGTCCATCGAGCAGGCCGGCGTAGGCAATCGCCTTGCCCATGAAGAGGATTCCCTGCCCGCCAAAGCCCGCCAGGACGGCATTCAGGTCGGGTCGTGTTGTGTTTTGTGTACTCATTTTGTGCCCTCCCCTGCCGTGATATCCTTATAAACGCCCAGCGGATAGTAGGGCATCATGTCCGTGCGAACCCACTCTAGGCTCTCCACCGGGTTCAAGCCCCAGTTGGTCGGGCAGGTGCTGAGCACCTCCACAATCGTGAAGCCCGCACCCTGCTTTTGTAGCTCAAACGCCTTGCGGATCGCCTTGCCCGCCTTGCGGATATTCGGCACGCTGTCCACCGCAACGCGCTCGGCGTAGGCCGTGCCGCTGAGCGTAGCGAGCATTTCGCACACGCGGATGGGGTGCCCCGCCGTCTTGACATCGCGCCCGTAGGGGGAAGTCTGCGTGACCTGCCCCGGCAAGCTGGTGGGCGCCATTTGTCCGCCCGTCATGCCGTAGATGGCGTTGTTGACGAAGATGATGGTGATGTTCTCGCCCCGTGACGCGGCGTGGACGGTCTCCGCCGTACCGATAGCCGCCAAGTCGCCGTCGCCCTGGTAGGTAAACACGAGATTTTGCGGGCATACGCGCTTCACGCCTGTCGCCACAGCCGGCGCGCGGCCGTGCGGCGCTTCAATCATGTCGGTGTTGAAGTAGTTATACGCGAACACGGCGCAACCCACGGGTGCAACGCCCACGGTGCTGCCCTGCGCGTCCAGACCGTCGATCGCCTCGGCGACCAGACGGTGGATGATGCCGTGGGTGCAGCCCGGGCAGTAGTGCAAGGGCGCGTCTGTGAGTGACGCGGGTTTTTGGAATACAATGGCCATTACGCTTGCCCTCCTTCTGCGATTTTCTCGATTTGTTCAAGCACTTCCTGCGGCGTGGGGATGATGCCGCCTGTGCGGCCGTAGAACGCCACGGGCACCTTGCCGTTCACGGCTAGCCGCACATCGTCGACCATCTGCCCCATGGACATTTCGACCGTGAGGAACGCTTGGACGTGATTGGCCGCCTCGGCAATGGCCTGCGTGGGGAACGGCCAGAGCGTAATGGGGCGTAGCAGCCCGGCCTTGATGCCCTTCGCCCGCGCCGCACGCACCGCTGCCTGACACACACGCGCCGTCGCGCCATACGCCACGACCACAAAATCTGCATCGTCAACGCCAATTTGCTCGACTTGCACATGCTTTTGCTCGATTTCGGCATAGCGTGCAAAGCGTTCGCGCACAAGGTGTTCAAGCTCCGCCGCCTCAATGTAGAGCGAATTGGCAATGTTGCGCGGACGATTGCCGCCGTGGCCGTTCGTTGCCCACGGCTTTTGGGGTAGCTGGATTTCGCCTTCGTCGGGCAGAGTCACGGGTTCCATCATCTGGCCGAGCATCCCATCGGCGAGAATCATGGCGGGCATACGGTATTCGTCCGCCAAATCGAACGCGTTTTGCACGGTGTCCACCATCTCCTGCACGGAGTTGGGGGCGAAGACGAGGATGTGCAGATCACCGTGTCCGGGGGCTTTCGTCGCCTGCCAGTAGTCCGCCTGAGAGGGCTGAATGCCGCCCAAACCGGGGCCGCCACGCTGCACGTTGATGATCAGCGCGGGCAGGTCAGAGCCGGCGATGTAGCTGATGCCCTCGGTCTTCAGGCTGATGCCCGGCGAACTGGAACTGGTCATGACCCGTGCGCCCGCCGCCGCCGCGCCGAGCACCATGTTGATGGCCGCGATCTCGCTCTCGGCCTGCAAGAACACGCCGTCAATTTTGGGCAGACGCTTGGCCATGTAGGCGGCAAGCTCTGTCTGCGGCGTGATGGGATAGCCGAAAAAGTGCCGACAACCAGCACGCACGGCGGCCTCCGCCAGCGCTTCGTTGCCTTTCATTAATACACGCATATTTTCCTCCAGGTAATAATAGTGAATAGTTAATAGTGAATAGTGAATAGGTGTTGCACTTTCACTGGTTGGGTGATGGTTGACTGCTGTGCCGCGAACAAGTAATAGTCACAGTGAACAGTGATGTTGCCACCACCTATTCACTATTCACTATCACCTATTCACTGTGATAGCGCAGTCTGGGCAGATGATCGCGCACATGGCGCAGCCGATGCACTTTTCGGGGTCAAAGACCAGCGCGGTGTGGTAGCCCTTGGCGTTGAGCTTGTCCGTGTTCAGGGCGACAATGTCTTTCGGGCAGGCCGTGACGCACAGGCTGCAACCCTTGCAGATGTTTTCATCGATGATGACGCGTGGCATATATTTTCCTCCTTGGTGGTGATGTTTATGGTCGAATGGACGCCAGCCAGTCACGGGTCTCCCAAACGTTCAGGTCGTGGGCGATGGGAATGCCTCGCGCGGCGGCTTTGTCGATGATGTATCGCTGCGTCCATGGGTGGCGTTGTTCGCGGTTGAGCAGGAGCTGTGTGCCGTCGGGTTGTTTGGCAAAAACGAGCACGGGACTTGCGCCGGAGTTGTCGTAGACACGAGCAATGTCGGCAATTTCAATGACACTATACATTAGGCTCATCGTGCGCTCCCAACGGGCAATGAGCTTGTCCGTTGGCACGCCGTGTCCGCCCAGTGCTTGCCGTGATGCCGCACGCTTTATGTTAATGTTGTAGTCGTTGGTGGTAATGTAGTGCACCGTAATTTTATAGCCCTGTTTTTTTGCCAAGCGCAGGAATGCGAGTTTTTCGGGGGAAGAAAGCACTGTCTCGAAGGTAAACGATTCGCCATTTTTCAGTTTTGTCTTGCGCATCTTTTCACACTGTTGCATGGCTTCCAAATACGCTTCCACGCTTTGTCTTTTGCCGGGCGGCACTAAACTGTCCGGACAGATGTACTCTCCGGGGTAGTCTGTCGCTTTAATCACCGTGCTCTTACCAGACGCATTTGGTCCCGCAAACACCATCAATTCTTTTCGTTTCACACTGTCTCCTACGCCGCAACGCGTTGATACCGTCTGTCTAGAAGCTCAAACAAACGTTCAACATCTTCTGTTACCATAGCCAACTCTTCTGCTACTTGCGCATTAAATTTGGCAACTTCTTCTTCCTCTAAAACGCGCAATTGTGCATCTAGTTCTGCAAGATCTTCTGGCGGCAACGTGGGCTGATCTGCCCAACGCGCCGTTGCCGCACGCAGTGCCGCGTCGACTTCCTCAAACGGACGCAACGTAAAGTTGGCAATGGCATCGTCCACACGGCGCACCCAATCGGGCGTATTGTTGGGCGGCAATGTTTTGGCTTTTTCTTCCATCACTAAACACTCCTTTGTGTCTCTATATTATACACTTTTTCCCGCAATAATGCAATCTATCGCCGAAAACGGATCTGGCAGACGTCGCCGCCTTTGGCGATGACTGTGCCCAAATCCAAATGTGCGCCGAAAGACTCCGCGATGCCTGCATCGCCGCACATGGCCGTCTCGCACAGCGTGGCGATTTCTTCCTCGCTACAGCCGATTTTCTGCCACGCCTTGACCAGTGGGCAGTAGTGGAAATCCACGTCCAGCGCGTCTTCGGTCGAGGCCTTGACGTCCATCTCGAAAATCCACTGCGCCCCTTTGGTGAAGAGCTTGCGGCGCAGGTGCATCAGGCTGTCGGACGGCGATTTCGCGCGGATCTCTCCGCCCTGATACAGTCCACAGCGCCGAATCGCCGCCCGCGCCCACTCGCTGGGGTCAGCGCCCACTTTGCGTGCCTCGTCCATGAGCAGGTACAGCCACAGGGCACGCTGCTCCAGCTGCCCCCGAATGGTTTGGATGAGCGAAAACGTAATGCGCGGCTCGTTGGTTATCATGTATGAATCCTTTCTCAATTGCCAGACATTAGATCGTGCTCCAATACATACCGCGCAAAATCTAACATCTAGCCTCTAACATCTAATATCTAGTTTCCCACGGCAGTTTGACGCGGCGTTTGATTGTGCGCATCGGTTCGGGGATTTCGCCGATGTCGATGCCCTCGGGGACGTTCACCGCGATGATGGGTAGGTTCGTGAGTTGCGCAACCGCGCGGGCGTAGGGCAGCTGATCCAGAATGTCCTGTGCGCTGGTGTCGGCGGCCAAATTGTGGTTGACGATCAGCCCCGTGGCACGCAGTCGGCTGGCTTGTTCGATGTCGCGCAGGATTTCCACACACGCCTCTGGCGTGCGGGTCATGGGGCGGTAGGCACTGAAAACATAGTGCATTTCGTAGCCGGACTGCTCGAAATTCTCGTGAAAACGCCCCAGTGCCGTTGCGCCCACGTCGTCGCCGCCCACGTCAAAGAGCACGACATCGGCGAGGGTATTGAACGCGCTGAATATCTCCGCCCGTAGCGCAGGGGCATCGCTGGTCGTGCCGCTCATGGCGGGGGCGATGACGCGAATGCCTTGCTTTTCCAGTGTGGCCGCGTCGTCGCCAGAGCGAAAGTAGGGGTTGACGATGTCCAGATCCACCAGCGTGACGGAGTGACCCGCCGCCGCGGCATCGTACGCCAACGCCAGCGCGACGGTGGTCTTGCCCGCGCCATAGTGCCCGGTGATGATGGTGCTCTGTGCCAAAATGTCTCCCCCTTTGTGCGCACTGTGCGCGATTTGGTGAACGTATATTATAGCGCATTGGGGCAGTGTTTGTCAAATTTCAGAAGACAGAATTCAGAGGACAGAGGGCAGAATTGCACCCAAAATTTGTTTTATTGCGAAAAAAGAAATTTCCAGATTGCATCTTGTGATACAATTATCCCACACACATTTTTGCGCACAAGGAGACACACATGAAAAATGCCCTTTTCCGCCGCCTGCTGACCGCCGTTTTGGCGCTGACCTTGCTGACGGGGCTCGTCGGCGTCACGCAGGCCGCCAGCTACACCCCCACCGCGCAGGTGCAGACCGTCAGCACCTATGCCGCCACGCCGCTGGCCAATCTGGATGCCTCTGGCAACCCCGTTGACCCCCGCTCGTCCGAGCCAACCTTCACGCCCACATGGGCGCAAAAACTGGCCGAATTCCTGCAAGACGTGTGGGCAAAACTCCTGAGCATCTTGGGATTCTTTAACGTATAATGCTAGCAAGGGGTAGGGCACGCCCTACCCCTACTGGATGACGCAACAACGTCCAGCACAAGAAATCTAGCATCTAAAATCTAACATCTAATATCTAGTCCCCATCGCTTGGCGCACACGCGCGAGGGCTTTGCTTTCGATACGCGAAATGTAGGAGCGCGAGATGCCCAGTGCTTTGGCCAACTCGTTTTGCGTCATGGGTTCGCGTCCGTCCAGTCCGTAGTGCCGCACCAAAATCAGGCGTTCGCGCGGCGATTCCAGCGCCTGCACGATGCCGCGCATTCGCTCGGACTCAATGCTACCCAACACGTCCGCCTCCAGCGTGTCCGGCGAGCAGAGGATATCGCCCAGCGTCAGCGGGTTGCCGTCGCCGTCGGTCTCGATGGGCTCTTCTAGGCTCACGTCGTGAGCGACTTTTTTTTGTGCGCGAAAGTGCATGAGGATTTCGTTTTCGATGCACCGCGCCGCGTAGGTGGACAGGCGCGGACGCTTGTCGGCGGGGAATTTCTCCGGGTGAAAGCTGTCCACGGCCTTGATGAGGCCGATGCTGCCGATGGAGATCAGGTCTTCTTGGTCGGCGGCGTTGGCGTAGTATCGTTTGACCAAATGCGCCACCAGACGCAGGTTGTGGCTGATGAGTTTTTCCCGCGCGGCCTTGTCTCCTTGGGCGTGCAGGGCGAGGCATTGCTTTTCCTCTTCGGCACTCAAGGGTTTGGGGAACGAATTGCCGCCCGACAGGTGTAGCGCAAAAAACAGAAACCCACTGGAAAACAGCTCAAACAGTGCATTGAACATTAAGATCACCCTCCTTGCCGACAAGATATGCGGCAGAAGGGTTGACCAATTCCTCTAGCTTCGCTAGAGGAATAATGAACAATGAACAATTGACTCCCTCTAATTACCCCCAGTTCAAAACGATCTAATGCTATGCGAATCGGGTTTCTGCGGCGTTTTGCGCGATTTCATCACGATGCTGGCCCAAAATCGTCAT